>RXIJ01000080.1 GCA_004212095.1 Methanosarcinales archaeon
TTTATATATTTGTGCCATCATACTCGCATTAGAAAATTCAGAGTGTTCGTAAATATTACCGATTAGTTCTCCGATTAAAAAAATAAAAAAATTCGCACCACCATAATCTTTGCCATAATCATACAGATTTTGCAAGTCATTTATGGCATCTTCCTGCAGATTTCCATCCTTTGGTAAATTGGTTATTGGCATATATGTCCCCCCTCTTGAGTAATTTCCTTTCATAATAATTGAAATATAATTGCTAACGTTGTTATTGATTGGCGGAACACATTTCATCGAATCCTTATTATCTCTTAAAAAATTGACTAATAGGAGTAGACTGGTAGGATATAACCAAGAACACGACGAAAGATCAATAATATTGGTTTTCTTTGCTTTCTCACGAATATTGCAAAATTTTATATATTCTTGTAAAAGTTCTGGTAAAAATTCTGACGTCATTCAAGGTGAATTGGCGGTTATTAGGGTATATACTTTTTTCATTATCAGTACTGAATACAACATGAGCCTCACACCGTGGATCATGGATGAATGTTTCGCACACTAGTGATTTTGCAAAAGCCGTTAGTACTGTGAGAAACTTAGACAAACATATTGAGCATGCTTATTTTAATACATGACAATCATCAATCCATCTACGAGATTCTTATGATGTTAAAGTAGATTTTGTCAGTGAGTTTCTTACAAAGCATTTTAAATGATGATTTTGGGGCATATAACACCGCTCATTTCTTAATATGTGCTTAAAATATAAAATTGTTTATATAAATTTATAACATGAATTGTTACTTAACTCCCATCACGCAACAGCAAGGTAAAAAGTGGCTTAACTTTCTTCAACGCAACACGAATTGAAACGGTTACTTGAAAACACAAACTTTATATATTGTGTTGTAAACTTACCTTTACATAAGATTATGATGAAAAAGTTTTTTAATGTTATTATGTCACCAAGAGTGAGTATAAAAAGAAGGGAGGATCCAGTAAACACTCACTCCATTTGTATTAACTGGGTGTATAGGAAAGTTTATATTTTCCTACACATAAGTAAGATTAAATGCTGAATGTAGTAGAACATTTCCCAGTACTTATTATTATAATTTCTCTCCTTTCGGCATTCACTATTTTTATTGCTGGGTGGCTAAACAAAAAATCCTGCTGTTTCATATCTTTTGCTACTATTCTCGTTCAATTCGTCATGTCTATTTTTATCCTGAACCATGTCCTCACTGTAGGAACTATAAAATATAGGCTTGGTGGCTGGGCTCCTCCATGGGGTATAGAATACGTCGTGGATGCATTAAACGCTTATGTACTGGTTATACTTCTATTTTTGGCTCTTATATGTGTAACGTATTCAAAGAGGAACATAGAGCATGAGCTACCTCGTAAAATTATTTCTTTTTATGTCCTTTATCAACTTCTCATAACAGGCCTCTGTGGTGTTACTGTAACCGGGGACATATTCAATATGTATGTGTTTGTCGAGATATTTTCGCTGTCAGCGTATGCGTTAATAGCTTCAAGGGGCAAAATAGCACTGAGGGCAAGTTATACATACCTCATTTTAGGTTCCATCGGTGCTTGTTTCTTCTTGATTGGAATAGGATTTTTATACTCAGTTACAGGTACGCTGAACATGCATGACCTCTCGTGCATACTAAGCACCGGTGATTTGTATAGTAGTAGAGTGGTTCAGGCTGCATTTGTCTTCTTCGTCGTTGGACTCGGTATAAAAATGGCTCTTTTCCCACTCCATACGTGGCTACCTGATGCACATTCATTCGCACCTGCCGAGATAAGCGCAATGCTTTCCGGCATTATTATCGAAGTTTCCACTTATGCGTTCATAAGGGTCTGTTTCTCTGTTTACACAGTAAATTTCCTTAAACTCTTACCTATATTTGATATCCTCTGCTGGGTAGCAGCATCAGGCATAATCATAGGGTCTGTTCTTGCAATAGCACAGGATAATCTAAAACGAATGCTCGCTTATTCTTCGGTATCGCAAATGGGCTACATTATGCTTGCGGTAGGACTTTCTGTTTCCTCGCATCATGAACTCTGGGGCGGACTAACCCCGGCATTGATGCATATATTGAACCATGCACTGATGAAGGGTTGCTTGTTCCTCGTTGCTGGTGCATTTATCTACAAAGCGGATTTATGGAACATAAGTGATTTTCGGGGTTTAGGGAAAAAAATGCCCTTCACCTGCGCGGCTTTTGTCCTGGCAGCAATTTCCATGATTGGAGTGCCTCCAAGTGTCGGCTTCGTGTCCAAGCTGTATATCATACTTGCCTCATTAGATTCCGGTAAATTCGTTTTTGTGGCGATTATGCTTATCAGCACGCTTCTTAACCTCGTATATTTCTGGCGGGTGATAGAAACCATGTACATGAAGCAAGAAGAAGGAGCACATAACCATTCATCCTCCCGCAGAGATGAGGTTCCAGCAAGCATGCTTATTCCAATATTAATACTTGCATCTTTATGTATCATAGTTGGTATTATCTGGCTTGCAGAGATACCTATGCCTATCATGGACAGCGTTAATTCATTGTTTGGACTCAACGGTGGGATGACATGACTGCAACCATTGAATCGATGCAGCCAACATTTGCAATTATGTGCCCAGCAATTGTTTCCATTCTTATCCTGTTATTTGGCAAGTGGCCAAATATAAGAGAAAGCTGGACGCTAATTGCAGCCATAGCTCAGTTTTTGATCGTCATTTCAATGGCACCTGTTATTCTTGCAGGAAATATCATTGAGTGCACGTTTTTCACCATGCTTCCAGGTGTCGATTTTGGTTTTTCTGTAGATGCTTTTGGCCTTATCTTCGCTATCACTTCTTCTTTCCTCTGGATTTTGGTATCATTATATTCCATAGGCTACATGAGGTCACTTAATGAGCATGCACAGACACGATTTTATTTCTTTTTCGCTCTTGCCATTTTTGGTGCAGTTGGTATAGCAATGTCTGGAAACCTGTTCACTATGTTCATCTTTTACGAGATACTGACAGTGTCAACATATCCACTCGTCGCTCATGAACAGACGCCAGTGGCATTGGCTGCAGGTCGCAAATACCTTGCATATCTGCTTACATCAGGCACTTTCTTCCTTGCTGCTATCGTGTTAACATATTATTTTTCAGGAACTACAGATTTTGTGAATGGGGGGATACCAAACCTTGCATCTGAAGCATCACGAACTGCACTGATGGTACTATTCGTGATATTTCTCCTCGGGTTTATGAAGGCAGCATGGATGCCTTTTCACTCATGGCTCCCAACAGCAATGGCAGCTCCAACACCTGTAAGTGCACTTTTACATGCAGTTGCAGTGGTAAAAGCTGGTGTATTTGGAATTATCAGGGTAGTATGTTACATATATGGAGTAGACTTGATGAGTGCTCTTGGGCTTGGATTGGCACTGGTTTGTTTAGCTACTTTTACACTAATAGTCGCTAATTTGTTTGCTCTTGCACAGGACAATTTGAAAAGAAGGCTTGCGTACTCTACAATAAACCAATTGTCTCTTATCATCTTTGGAGTTGCATTGTTATCGTATGAAGGGATAGAAGGGGCAATGATGCACATTCCTTTCCATGGTTTTATGAAGATAACGCTTTTTATGTGTGCTGGAGCGATAATGGTGGCATCGGGCAAGAAGAATATCAGTGATATGGCCGGCATAGGAAAAAAAATGCCTGTGACGATGATTGCATTCACGATTGGTGCACTTGGAATGTGTGCACTCCCGCCAACCGCTGGATACGTAACACACCATCTTTTTGTTCACGGCTGCGAAGAAGCGGGGGGGTCAATGACGATTTTTCCATATATGCTGTTAATCGTTGCTATACTGGATGTGATGTATTTCTTCCCAATCATATACACAGCGTTTTTCAAGAAGTCGAAAGATGGGGGAGATTGCGGGATACAAGAAGCACCCATTTTCATGCTTATTCCAATAGCAATAACTGCGGCGGTTTCCATTATATTTTATTTTTATCCTGATTTGTTTTATATATCAGATCTTGTACACACAGCGATCAGCGGTTTAATGGGAGGGCATCCGTAAAAATGATGATTGATGAAATCCTGATGTATGCTTTTGTTGTGTTTTGGATAGCATGGGTATCAGTTATTAAAAAAGAACCGGGGAGATGGCTCATGAGGTTCTGTGAAGGGCCGTTGACAACCTTTGCAACCTTTATTGACCAAAACGTGATAAAAATGGCAGACTTTTTTGTCTGGTCAAGTAAAAACCCTGTAGCAGCGTTGCAAATAAAGAAAGAAGAAGTAAAGCTAAAAGTAATAAAACCTGCTGGTATTACAGAAGATATAAAAGAATCAAGAAAACGATATCCTGGTGAGCTTCCAAGATTGACGCTTGGCGCTTCTCTGTTCTTAATCCTGTTACTTTTCTTAATTTATTTGATATTGAATTTACTGTGGTTAAGTTTGTAAATCTAAAGATTGAGCTAATAATATGCTAACAATTCGCGCAATACATCCGTTTTGGATATTACTCCAATTTGATTTCCATCCCCTGTGATGAGGATGCGCCCGATGTTTTTTTCGTTGAACAGTTTAACGATTTCATAAAAAGGTTTGCTTCCTTCCACAGACACAAGCTCTTTTGACATAATCTGTTTCACCCTGACGTTGACCTTCCCACTGGCAAGACTTTCTGCAATATCCTTAAATGTTACGATCCCCACAATAGCTCCTTTATCTCCAACCGGTGCTCCATGCAGGTTGTTCCTTACCAAAATGCGTGATGCTTCCTGTATATTTGCGTTTGCAGGAACAGTTATTGTTTTTGATTTTATGTAATTCTTTGCTGGTCGTTTCGGGAGAGAGATCATCTCTTCTATAGAAAATATTATTGAATTTTCACTATCATCTCTACCTGTTACTATCCCACGTATGATCAGTTTGTTTACGACAGTTGGTCCGATTAATATTTTATCTCCAATGTCAAACTCTCGCACATTCCCAATCACCCGAACTGTGCCACTGCATTGGTTTGGGTTACGCACCGTTGTGAAACTGATTGATGATGCAGTAACGCCCTCGATTATGTCGTTATTTCGTCGAATCGGAACGATGGATTCATCATCATATCTCTCAGTGTTTAACGCCTCGTAAGCAGCGCTTGTAGTTTTATAACCTCCTTTTGGTCCAGGCACTCCCTTCACAAGGCGCAGTGCCTTTAATGATTGCATCTGGTTTCGTACTGTCCCAGGATTTCTTGATATAATCAGAGCTATCTCTTCACCTTTAACTGCTCGTTTTTTCTGGTGATAAAGATTAAACAATGTAGTTAGAATTTCTTTTTGAATAGCTGTTAAGTCCATGTTTCATTCACACTGCTTAATTATAACGATTAAATCATATATAAGCTTTGGCACAAATGGCTATGGAAGATCATATATATTATATTATATATTTACAATGTAAACACATTGTCTTATTTAAACCAAAATTTGAGACATGATTTTCTTATGATTGTTTCAGGCTTAAATCACAAGATTGGCACAGCTTGATTGCTGACACACTCGACTGCTTCGTAGTCGAGAATTGGCCGTTAACCGTTATTTTCTGCACTCGATTGGCATCTCGCACTCGATAATTGAAGGTTACCGGTATCTCTGCACAACGAAATTGTGCCAGGTTTTACGCGTATTTCTTGTTCTATTTTTGTATACGTATATTCATCATCATTAGAATGATTCCTACTAAAAGGAAGACTACTCCAAACCACAACACGTTTACTGCAGGTATTATTCGCAATATTAACGGCACTACACTGCCGCCAGCACCCTGGAATATCACATACACATCGCCCCCAAAGGGATGCAGTAGTTTCCTATTGAGCAGAGGATGTGTTATACCCCCCTCTCTGGTCATAATATATTCTGCATATCCTTTTCCTATACGCTTGTCGTTGCTGTACACTTCAAGATACACTCGCTGATGATCCTCTGTTCCTGGAAGCTCTTCAATGTTATCAATGCTTGAGAACATCAAGATGTCAAAAATCTCTCCTGTACTATTGCTTTTGAAGTTGAAAAAGAGTGCCCCGCTTGTACTTATTTCAATTCCTTTTGTTATATGCAATGGTTCGAAAGCTACCCACAGATTTCCTGTACCATCATTAAGATTGACGTAAGTTACTGGCATCTGACTAGATTCAATATTAACAACCTGCACAACCCTGCCTGCAACAGTGACCACGCCTTCTGCATAAATGTCTGGATTATTATATATTTCACTAATTCTTGTTCCTGGATATGTTTGTATACTACCTGCCTCAATCTTTTGAAGTTTTATTCCATATTTTTCGTTGATGTCCACTATTTCGCCTTTCGAGGAAAGCGGAATCATGGCGTCAATAGTGGTGGTAAACACTGTGCTGATAATTGCTCCGAAGAGTATCAGTGCTACACCAGTGTGTATCAGTACTATACCTATATTCGAGAATTGATAATTAGTTCTTTGGATCCTTAGCCGACTTGCGAACCGTGCAACTGCAAACAGAGCATAAGCCATCGGAGGGATTAGTGATGCAAGGGATATCGACCCTATGAGTCGGTGGATCGTTGATTCTGTGACAAAAAACGGGTTGGCGTGATCTAAGACATAAAAGTTGGGGGTTCTGGCAAGCGCCGCAACGATTGTTATTGCTGTGACGATTACAAAGAGTTTTACCTGGCGGTTTTTTTCCTTTTTATTATATTGCAAGCATAAGCCAAGAACTAACAACAGTGCCAGTACAACAGGATAACTCCACAGATTAAAGAAGTTCTTAGCTTCTGCTGCAATGCTCACATCAACTCCTTTTGTAAGCTGAAGTATTACCGGGAATGTGATTCCCCAAAACGATATGAATGCAAGTATTACAAACAGGATGATGGTTGCGTAAAAAAGGTTAGCTTTGTTGATAAATCCTTGTGATGGTGTCGATTCTGGTGATTCACTGTATCGTTTAACAGATAAAACTAACGATATGACAGTTGCTAAAACGATTAATATTAGCAGGAATGTACCTGTTGGCGTATCGCCAAATGCATGCACTGAATTGAACAAACCACTTCGAGTAACCAGTGCAGCATATATTACAAATATGAATGTGGTACATGCAAGTGCTGCAGAGGTGATGTTAAAACTTTGTTTGTTTTTGCGGTACACTGATAACGCATGCAAGAATCCTGTCGCGGTAATCCAGGGTATAAGCGAGGATGTTTCTACAGGGTCCCAGCTCCAAAAACCACCCCATCCAAGTACAAGGTACGCCCACATACCACCGAGTGCTATGCCAAGTGTCAGGAAAATCCAGCAGAATCGCATCCATTTCTGTACAAAAGCCCCCCATTCAGATGATTTAGTTAAAAGATACGCAATGGTTGCTGCAAAAGGCATCACTGCAGACCCGTAAGCGACAAACACCACTGGGGGGTGGATAGACATCCACGGATTAATCAGGAGCGGATTTAACCCGTTACCGTCCGGCGGCACGAAATCGCGCGAGAGTTCCGTATATACAGTATATATCAACTCGAAAGGTGACTCTATACTTGTTAATATGATGAAGTAAATGCCAATAAACAAGGCTATGATCTGGGTTTTTCTGATAAAGGATGATTGCCATTTTTCACGTTCACTTACAAAGAGTATGGTTATAAATATAAACCATGTCCAGAGAAGGTATGTGCCGGCCTGACCAGCCCACACACCTGATATTTTATAAAGTAGCGGCAGGTCTCTGCTGCTGAACTGCCACACATATATATAGGTGTAATCAGGAGCAAGGAAGTGGTACAAAAGTAGCAGCAGGTCAATGGTTAAAAGTGCTGTCGAGGCTCGTATTAGCCACGGGAGCTTCTTCATGCATGCCGCATTATTTTTAAACTCCCCTAATAACAGACAGATCATTGCTGTGAGGCTGACAACAGCTGTTACATAGAGTATAAGATTTCCAAGCGTTAGATTTTCAAATGTCATGTATGTTCAGGTTTCCACATATTTTATGTTTTGACGAGTTGTAGGCATCGATACTGGCTGCTGCAAGAACAAAGCCTTGTTTAAGAGTTTTCGTTATTGAAGGTTCCGGAAAGAGTTTTCATCCGGTGCTTATTGCATGATGGACTGTAATTCGTTATCTCTGCAAAGTGTAAGCTTTGCAGGTTTTCATCCGGTGCTTATTGCATGATGGACTGTAATTCGTTATCTCTGCAGCTTTGCAGGTTTTCATCCGGTGCTTAGTGCATGATAGACACACAAACGACCAAAAATGTGTCATCAACTGTTTACCAGTTTATTTTGACAATTCAAGTCCTTCTTATAGAGAGTCCTATCATGTATTATCTATAATATAAAAGCATCCTTGTCATTCGATACTTGCAAGATCTATGTAATCAAGAAAACATGTTAGATTGAATTGTTGATGTTGATAACACGGTAGTGATTGCAAAGCACTATTTTAGCATGTGGATTTGAGATTCTTGTTCTTTTAATATCGAAATGTTGTTAATGTTCAGGTATAATATAAAAAGTGAAGTCCCAATATTAAAAGATGTTTACGAGGTATAAAAAGCGAAATGAAAAGCAGAAGAAAAACTGGAATAGTACTGGCTTTTATTGTTCTACTTGTAACCGCGATAACTGTTACTGTTGGTGCAGTGAGCCCAAAAAATCCAATCATTACTGAGATATATTATGATACTTATCTTAAAGGGGATACCAGTGGCGAATTCATACGAATACACAATCCCACCGAAAGTTCAATCAACATCGTTGGATGGCAGATAACAGATCTTAAAAGTGTTATCACGTTTCCGACATGGACAAATATAGATGCTGGTTGTAACCTCTACATCGCTTACAACGCAACTGCATTTTATGAAGAAATGCTGCAGAAAGCAGATTTTGAGTATGGTGAAGATTCTGACATTACTCCTGACATGGCAAAATCGGGCAGTCTAAAATTAGCTAATGCTGGAGACGAAGTAATCCTGAAAGATAACGAAGGCAAGATAATCGATGTAGTGGTTTATGGTAATTCGTATTATGCAAGTACTGGTTGGATTGGTGGACCGGTAAAAAGTGTAAATCCGGGCGTAATCATGGAGCGGGATAAAAACGAGACTACCGGGCAATATGAAGACACGAACACATCTGCAGATTGGGATGATTATCGAGTATATGTCGTTTGTCAATCGCACTTTTCTTACGAGACATTCGGTTTTAACGGAAATGTGACGGTGTTCACTTCTCCTGACAGCAGCCTTATAGAAATCGCAAATGCAATAGACAACGCACAGGAGTCGATTTACCTGAATGTTTACGAGTTCCATAATTTCTATCTGATGGACCACATAATAAATGCAATAGACAGAGGTGTTGACGTTAAAATAATGCTCGAAGGAGGTCCGGTGGGTGGGCTTAGCGATGAAGAGAGATATATTGCAAATAAAACCGTTGCCGCTGGTGGAACGGTAAGGTTTATGATAAATAACAAAAGTGAAGGCATTTATGACCGTTATGCGTTCAATCATGCGAAATACGCACTTATAGACAACGAATCAACGATAATAATGTCTGAGAACTGGAAAAATACAGGCGTACCCACCAATAATACTTTTGGAAACAGAGGCTGGGGAATAATTATAAACAATCCGGATGTAACAAATTATTTCAGCGAGGTGTTCGTTGAGGATTGGAAGCCTGCGAGCAGGGACAGCTTTTCATTCACTGCAAACAACCCGATATTTGTAAATAAATATGGTACTCCTCCCCAGGATTTTATGCCAAATCGCACAGTTCCGACTGGTAATTACTCGCATCCGTTTGACAGTGAAATTGTTTCCGGTACGTTTCATGTTTCTCCTGTTTTAGCCCCCGATACCTCGCTAATGCAGGCAAAATCTATTATTGGCATGATAAAAGGAGCAGAGAGTTCTGTTTATGTCGAGCAGCTTTATATTAAAAAATGGGGTTCATCTGCTGATAGAAAACCCAATCCATTCTTAGAGGCTGTGATTAACGCATCAAGAAGAGGTTGCGAGGTAAAGATACTGCTAAATCCAACATATAGTTTTGAGTCCAACCAAGCTACAATTGATTATGTCAGGAGTATTGTAACAAACGAAGGACTCAATCTGGATGCGAAATTCATTGACATTGAAAATACAGGGCTTGACAAAATACACAACAAAGGCGTGATTGTTGACAACAGCAAAGTTTTGATTTCAAGTATCAACTGGAATGAGAACAGTGCAGTAAACAATAGGGAAGCAGGAAGACGCAGCAGGATTTTATATTGATGTGTTTTTGTATGATTGGTATGCCATGGCGAGTCCCTACGGAGACGTGAATCATGACGGTACGATTACATCAACCGATGCTGCAATTGTGCTTGGTATGGCGGTTTGCGGCAAATATAGCACTGACGCAGATGTCAGCGGCGATGGCAGGGGCACATCGCTGGATGCGCTGATGATACTGCAGGCGATGACAGGTAGCATCAATCAGGATCGGTTAAATTAAGCATCGTAGCTGAACAGACCAAAACGCATGAGGCAGTATGATTTACAGAGCAAGCCCGCCAGTCCAGGATTATTTATTTTTGATGGACAATGATCTATGAACAAGAGAATATTAAAATACCAAGATGTCTTGAAATAAATTGGTGTGAATATGTCATCTAAAGACGAGTTAGCAACAAAAATTGAGAAGAGAATCGACACCCCCATGATTGTTCTTGCTCTTCTAATAATCCCTATTGTAGTAATTGAACTCGAAATAGTGCCGACAAACACATACTGGGTTTCTTGTGCAACTAAAATAGATGATGGCATTTGGTTCGCCTTTCTTTTGGAATATCTAGTCTTAGTGAGTCTTTACGATGATAAAGTTGGATACACTAAAAGAAGTTGGTTAAATCTAATTATTCTCCTGTTATCCCCACCATTGATTTGTCCTGAAGGTTTTGCTTTGATAAGGTCTTTACGGTCTCTCAGGGTTTTAAGATTGTTTAGAGCTCTTAGATTACTTAGAATTGTAATTGCTTTAAAGAGGGGGGTTAAACCAATTTCAGACGTGTTTGTTAAGAACTCTTTACATTATGTTACTTTAATTACAATCCTCCTTATAATTTTCTCTGGTATTGCTTTTAGCTGGTTGGAACTTAGGGTTATTTCAATTCAAGGAATTTTTCAAGGTGTGTGGTGGGCTATTACAACAGTTACTACTGTTGGTTATGGCGACCTTTATCCAAAAAGCCACGCAGGGCGGATATTAGCAGCAGCAGTAATGATTATTGGAATTGGTTTTGTATCTGTCTTAACTGCCAATATATCTTCATATTTTGTCGAGAACGATATGAATAAGGAAAGTGAAGATCAAGATAGGAAAGATGAAAATCAATTGATATTAAAAAGATTAGACGAATTATCAAAGAAAATAGATGAAATCAATCGGAGATTGCCTTAGAAAGGTATCAGCCACGAGCGATATCTTTCGCGATTCTATCGCCCCTCTCAAGTAATCTCTTACTAACTTTTACCGATTCTGCATTCTGCCGCCCGATTGCCACCGAAAGTTCGTTGTACGTCAGTTTATCCTCCAGATACGACTCCACAGCTTTCTCCCTGAGCTGCATAGTGGTTTCAACTCTTCTGAGATATTCAGAAAGCGCACTCTTTATTACGTCATTACGATCCTTGTATTCGAGTTTGGCAAGAATATCGGTCTTCTTAACCAGTTCATCGGGAAGCCGAAGGTCGATCCGCGTAAGTCCGGTCATCATCCGTACATTGTACGTACTCGGTATAAACTCTTCATGATAGGGTGTGTAAGCTTCCGCGCTTCAGATCACAGTCGGTAGCTGCCAGCCCAACTCGCGCTATGATGTCAGCGGCGATGGTAAAGTTACCTCGCTGGATGCATTGATGAATCATAGCTTCCGCCCATAGAGTGGGGTATCAATCTGGTTATAACAGATACAAGGTGAAAAATGTGAGAGTGCTTCAGGAACAGTATGTTGTGGATAGGGAGGGACAAAAAACAGCAGTGATCATCTCGATTGATGAGTGTGAGGAACTGTTGGAAGACCTTCATGACCTATCGATCATCGCCGGACGCCGGGATGAGCCCACAATAACATTTGAAGATATTAAAAAAGGGCTAAAAGAAGATGAAATCTTATGAAATTCGATGGAAGAGTTCGGCAGCACGAGATTTGCACAGCATTGACCCGCAACAAGTCTTGCAGATCATAAGAGCTATCGAATCGCTTGCAGATAACCCGTTTCCTTCGCAGCACCGTAAGATTCGAGGGTCAGTTCAGGATTATAGGATTCGAACTGAAGATCATAGGGTTATCTATCAGGTGCATACCATATCCAGAGTTGTCATCATTTATCATATCCGGCATCGCAGACATGCGTATCGCAGGTGACTGAGATATTTGAAATGCTCACCCTGCAAACGTGGCTGCGGCGGTCGTTGAATCTCGTGGTTTCAGCTTTTTCAATTGTACACCAATCTCAAGCCTACACCTACTTCCCTTATGTCTACAACCTGAGATAATGCTATCTTTGAATTCAAGTCAGTGCAGTGGGCGGCATGCACGGTCCCTGGTTGTAGTTCCTTCATGTACTCAAGTGTTCCCTGCAGCTGCTCGTGAGAAGGCTCGAGCAGGTGAAACCCCCCGATTATGTCAACCACTCGATCATCGCCGCAGACCCTTTTCGCATATTCGATGATGTTACAGATTCCTGTATGTGAACAACCTGTAATGATCGTAAGCCCTTTCGATGATGTATACACCAGAGCAGAATCATCGATCACATAATCGTCTTCTTTGGTTCCATCCCGCAGGATTTTTCCAATAGGAACTGTTGCTTCAAAGTCATTCGTTCTTTTAATCTCACCAAGAAAAACCAGGTTATCAGTTAGCCACAGGGGATCTCTTTTTAATCTCATATTGAAGTGACAGGATAACTTATCTTCTGGGATTAAAGAACCAATCTCGGGGATGCCCCCTACCGTTCTGGTTAAAAACGCAGAAGGGTGGGCTACAAGAGCTGGATTATCACAATCTATCTTTTCTATTCTTGCTTCGGTGTAGAGTTTGATCAGATGATAAAGACCCCACGTGTGGTCAAGATGCCCATGAGAAAGCACTACAAAATCGGTGTCCAGCAGATGAATGTCCATTTTTTCAGCATTTCTTATGAATACGTCCGAATAACCCACATCAAACAGTATTTTGGTGCTTCCGTCCTGAAGGTGGTAAGACACTCCTGGCTCACCATGGAAGTAATGATCAATAAGAGTATTATTATCCACAAGAACTCTTAGTTCCAGCATTCTGTGCCCTCTGCCCTCGTGGGATCAGTCGTACAACAAACGGGTCTTTTCATCCGCAAGTGTCGGTTGAATGATCTCTGCCCATCCGGGAGATTTCCATGTCCCAAGTGTCTTATGCGTCTCATAGTATTTCTGGGGAATCGGATGCGTCCCGATTACAACGTTAAGCCCATATTTTGCCCTGATAAAGTCACGAAAGCGGGTTACACGAGGGCATGGCGGGTATCCAACAATAAGTCCTGTGGCGAGGTGTATTGCTTCTGCCCCGTTCTTCTTCATCTCCCCTGGGGCATATTCGATGTTTCCACCGGGGCAGCCACCACATCCAGTATATCCAACCAGTTTTACCCTTTTACCCTCATAAATACTGAATGCACCCTCCCGGTTATAGAGTGCCCTCAGACATTTGCCCCCGGCACATGTATGGTAGCGGTCGCATATAATAATTCCAATTCGGATTTCATCGCTCATTTCGTGCCCTCTACACTGCACACAACGCAAGCATAAATAACTGTTACACAGATGATCTTTCACTCCAATATCTCATGGATTATTTTACTTTTTTCTTTGCTTTTGTAAGTCTACACACTCCGTGTGCAGAAATAACTGTTACACAGATGATCTTTCACTCCAATATCTCATGGATTATTTTACTTTTTTCTTTGCTTTTGCGAGTTTCTTCTTTGCATCCCCACTCCCGGAAGCAGCTTGTTTTTCAAGTTCTTCCAACACGGTCCTTTTCTTAGAGTTTCTCCTTACCAGATCTTTCTTAGACATTGCCATAGTAAGTACATTTTGAACTGCACCATACTTAAATGAAACGATTAAATCACTGGTTTTTTAGATGGTGCCATAATCTATTAGTACTAAATCAAATTATAAAGAAAAACCAAAATGATACGAGTTACTACGTCTTCACGCATACATCTCGCGCTTATTGATCTGAATGCATCACTCGGACGGGTTGACGGTGGTATTGGCATAAGCCTGGAAGAGCCAAACATCTGCATCAGAGCAGAGTTATCAGACAGTACGGTTATAACAGGCGATCGCATGCTTGCAAAACGGATGAAGGCAGCAGTTGAAGCAGTTCATCCGGATGCAACGCCGCGAATCCATATTGAAGAGTTTTATCCATCACACGTTGGGCTTGGATCTGGCACACAGGCAGCAATTGCAACAGGAATAGCAGTAAACAAATTATATGACCTCAAGCATAATGTCGTTGAAATTGGGAGGATGGTAGGACGCGGCGGCACGTCTGGTATCGGTATTGCTGCCTTTGAGAACGGTGGTTTTATCCTTGACGGCGGGCACAACTTCAGTGATAAAAAAGCTTTTTCGCCATCATCGGTTAGTCGCGCAGACCCGCCACCGGTACTTGCACAATACGAATTTCCGGACTGGGATATCGTTCTTGCTATACCAAACGTGAAAGGCGCATCAAGCAAGAGAGAAGTTGATCTATTCAACAAAATATGCCCAGTCCCACTTGGTGAAGTACAAACGCTCTCTCACATAATACTTATGAAAATGCTTCCGGCAGTAATAGAAAAAGATTTTAAAGCTTTTGTGGATGCGATTGGCAGGATACAGCATATCGGCTTTAAAAAACACGAAATAATCCAACAGGTCGATGAGGTGAAAAAACTGATGAACATCATGTCAGAAGTGGGAGGTAAAGGTGTCGGACTAAGCTCCTTTGGACCAACCGTCTATGCTGTAACTAAAACACCTAATGAGGTGAAAAAAGCTGCTGAAGAATTTCTTAATCAAACTATTGGGGGGGAAGTAATCATCACCCATGCATGCAATCATGGAGCACTCCTTCGTTAGCCGTTACGTCCAACACTAATCATTGCATCCAGTGCCTTCTTAGCCCTAACGCGTATCTCCTCCGGGACACTTACTACATACTGGTTTTTTTCAAGAGCATCGACAATGTCTTGAAGGCTTATCATTTTCATGGCAGGACATACGATGTTACTGGATGCTAAATAAAAAATCTTTCCGGGGTTCTCCCTGTTCAGTCGATAGACGAGTCCATTTTCTGTTGCTACGATAAACTCATCGCATACAGTGGATTTTACATATTTTACCATGCCATCTGTACTGAACACATGATCGGCAATAGCTATTACTTCGGGACGACACTCCGGATGCACCAAAACCTCTGCTTCCGGATGCTTTTCCTTTGCAAGCAGCATATCAGACTCTAATATCTGGTGATGCGTTGGGCAATATCCATCAAAGGGGATGATGGTTTTGTCACTGTGTGATGCTGCATACAATGCAAGATTCTTATCTGGCACAAAAAGAATCTCATCAGCATCAAGAGAATTTACAACATTAATAACATTAGAAGATGTACAGCAGATGTCGCTTTCAGCCTTTACCGAGGCACTGGTATTAACATAACACACGACAGCTGCATCAGGGTGCTCGGCTTTCAAGCTTCGAAGTTTGTCAGGTGTTATCATAGCAGCCATTGGACATTGTGCACATAATTCTGGCAGCAACACGGTTTTTTCCGGACACAGGATGGCTGCACTCTCTGCCATGAAATCAACACCACAGAACACAATCACTTCAGCATCAAGTTCTGAAGCTTTCTGGCTTAACCCGAGAGAATCACCAAGATAGTCTGCTATGTCCTGTATCTCGTGCCTCTGATAATTGTGGCTGAGTATGACAGCATTCCTTTCTTTTCTCAAGGTATTGATTTGCTCAATTAAAACATTCATAATTATAAGCTAACCGTTTAATTAGATAAAATGTTTTCTGGTGGTTGTGGTTGCAAAGTTGAGGCTGTCAAATTACCCTCCCCAGAATTTCGTGTTTCTAATTTGACAGGTCTTTCACTATCTGTTGATGTTTCTTTGGTTTTGTCATGGGAAGCTGTGTTGCCTAAGGAGTTTGTGTTAAAAAAGAGAATTTTAGATATATGTTTTATCCTGAGAACCTGTCCTGTCAAGAAGACATATAATTTTTATCCGGTCTTTATGGTTGTATGAGTTTAATTTAGTCAAAAAAAATTGATTGCCGTAGCTATCTTGTTTTTGTTTTGGCTTTAGGTTAAATATATAGTTTTCAAAGGAGTTTTGTGGCTTAATGTGGTTTTGCAGGTTAATTAGTAACAGTAACTGATATGTTACGA
>RXIJ01000042.1 GCA_004212095.1 Methanosarcinales archaeon
TGTCAATGGTGTGTATGAAAAAATGCTGAAAGAAGAGACGCTATCTAAAAAATGGGTAAAAATAGATGGAAATCAAGAGTTGAGCATAATAGAGAATAGTGCAAAATATAAAATAAAAAGAATGTTTAAATCTCAAGTTTGAGAACTTTATATTAGCTAATAATTGCCTTCCTGCGCCCCATTTATTCCCCATTCCCTTCCATTTCCCCATAATCCTGAAACTGCCCTGCGCCCCCAAAACCACAATCATTCGACCCACGCACCACCCACTAAAAACCCGCTTTTTTCACCTGTGTAGTTTGAGGTTTTCATGAAAAAAGAAGCATTTATAAGAAATGAACTGCAATATTTCATTACCCACATAGATCTCGTAACAATGGCATGAAGTATCACGTGGCGTAAACCACATAAGAAAAAGTATGGCTACCTGAAGCCCCGAAAAAAAATAGCTGATCCAATTTGTTCTTCGAAGACATTTTAATCGAGTACACCGAGGACGAACTGGCAAGTAAAGCACTTAAAAACGTCATTATCCTGATGTCAATATGTTCAGTGATTTCCTGAAAACGATGCGATAGAAGTATTAGATATTGAATGACAGTGCCTGCCACAAGATCATAATTATGGATCAGGGAAATGTGAATGAAGAAACAATCAGATACCTGTGGTGGCTTATTCGGTATAATTTCCATTTCATATCAATGGTACGATCGAGCAGTGTCGGGCGTTTTGTGAAGAATCTTGAAAATTGGGGTGCTGCGGTACGATGTGAAGCTGAAACCTTGCCCTCACAACGTGGAATAATTGCGAAATTGAGTATGTTTCGATGAGTTGGATGATAGTGGTTTCGGGTTTCCAAAGTCGAGTTTCATAATTCGTTATTGCCTATGTAAATCGCAAGCTTTGTAGATTAGCAGGGTAAGGAAAACACATTAATAACACGGTGATAATTATATGGCTATGTCAGAGAGTCTGCTTGATAATCTAAAGCTTGAAAATGGGCTTGTAGTTGCCATTGCACAGGATTACAGAACAGGAGAGGTGTTGATGTGTGCATACATGAACCCTGAAGCAGTGGATGAAACAGTTAAGACTGGGATTGCCCATTACTGGAGCCGCAGTCGCAAGAAACTATGGAAAAAAGGTGAAAGCTCGGGACACACCCAAAAAGTTCATGAAATTCTTGTAGACTGTGATGCGGATGCACTTCTGCTTAAAGTTGAGCAGGTTGGTGGAGCATGCCACATGGGTTACCGCTCCTGCTTTTATCGCAGAACAGATGGAAAGATCGTAGGGGAAAAATTATTTGATCCTGATAAGGTCTATAAAACGACAGCTAGACTGCAATCTTAGAATCAGCAAATGTTTCAACAGTAGATTTGAAATGCAACGACTTTGGCTTTGTGTTAAAACTCCGTCCTGTGTAGAAAGTCGAGCAATAATCCAACTTCATACACAAAGTCAACGACTTCCAAAAGTTTAAGTAGCTACGTTTGTTGTTGTTTTTGTTGTTGTACTTGTTGTTGTATTTGTGTTAACACCTGCTTAGTTTTTTTAAGTTCTGCTGTGGTTTGTGAAAGGTTTGTTTTTAACTGTTCTATTACGCCTACAACTTCTTGTTTTCTTTTGATCAGTTCTTCTTTTGCTTCTTCAGTAGTTTTCGCTATGCACACACCACCACCAACCCCAATAATTACTGTGTCAGGTTTTGCCAGTACACCGTGTATAAATGATTCTGCACCTATTGGTATAAGAATCTCATCACCTTTTTCTACGTTATTCATTCTATCTGTAACCTCAATAGCCCGTTCTATCTCACCAAGAGACATCTCTGTGATATTTAGTCTCTGGGAGATTGATTCTACCTCCTGCTGATACATTTGGTACTGGTAGAGTATTCCATCAACTTTTTCTTGTGTTAGCTCTTCCGGATTCATTTGGTAACCTCTTCGACATTGTTAATTTTAATATAGTTACGTTTTAGTCTGTGTTGACTTCCAATAGTAGAATACGTTTTTTCAATGGCATTTTTTTCATTATTGCTTGTAACGGTCTTCGCAAATTTTTGCCATTTTGTCTTTACTCTAAAACTTCCTTGTATGACAAAATTCTTCATAATATCTATATACTCCATGTAATCTGGAAACATCTATTTGAATTTAACTTATATAATTGTTACTGATAATCAAATGTTGCTGAAAACTTTAAAGCAAGTGCTCCAGTTGTCAAGTGACCTCAATATTTATAAAGGGTAAATGGAAGTTAGATCTAATTGGAGATATGACAACGGTTATGAACCGTATTAACACACACAGTTTTACTATTTCAAGGTCAAGATATGATGCAGTTATCTTTGATCTCGATGGGGTTGTTACCAGAACTGCAAGGATGCATGCAGCCGCATGGAAGAAGCTCTTCGACCCGTATTTAAAAAATAAGTTTGAAGATTTTAAACCTTTTGACATGGATGACTATCATCGATATGTTGACGGTATGCCTCGCTACGACGGGGTGAAGAATTTTCTTGAGGCACGCGGTATAGAGCTTTCGTATGGCAAACCCGATGATTCATCTGACACTGAGACTGTTTGCGGTCTGGGAAATAAAAAAAATCAGACATTCCTCGAATGCCTGAAAGAAGAGGGTGTGGAAGTTTATCAGTCTTCTATTGATTTAATTAAGAAGTTGAAGGATAGAAATTTTAAGACTGCTATTATATCCTCCAGTAAGAGTTGTGCCGAGGTTCTGGATGCAGCAAATATTTCCGATCTATTTAATGTTAAGGTAGACGGGGTCGATTCTGAAAGTCTTGACCTTAAAGGAAAGCCTGACCCAGCTATTTTTGTAGAAGCTTCCGATCGGCTGGAAGTTAATCCAAAAAGATGCGTGGTAGTCGAAGATGCAATCTCAGGTGTCATGGCTGGGAGCAGGGGCGGGTTTGGTCTGGTTATTGGGGTAAACCGTGGTAAGCAGGAAAAAGCCCTTAAAGATTGTGGGGCTGACCTGGTAGTAGATGATTTGTCAGAAATTGAAATAGTGGTAAAGATTGATGACCTTTTAGATGGTTTAGAGCATTTCAAAGAGATCGAACAGCAGGTAAAAGACAAGAAAGTGGTGGTATTTTTAGACTACGACGGTACCCTTACTCCTATTGTAGCCCACCCAGAAGATGCAGTTCTTTCCGAAGATATGAAGAAAACACTGGTGATGCTATCTGATCAATGCGTTGTTGCAGTCATCAGTGGAAGAGACCTTGAAGATGTGAAAGAGCGTGTTGGAATCGATGGCATATACTATGCAGGAAGCCATGGTTTTGAGATCGAGGGACCGGGCTATCTAAAGATGGAGTACGAAAAAGCAGGGAGTTTTCTTCCGTTGCTTGATGAAGCTGAAGAAATGTTGAAGCAGCGACTGACTCACGTTGGCGGCTGCCAGGTGGAACGTAAGAAATTTTCTATTGCAGTTCATTACCGCAATGTAGAGGACAGGGATGTTAAGTTTATAGAAGAGGTTGTAAATCAGGCAGCCATGCATTATGCAAAACTTCGAGAGTCCTGTGGCAAAAAAGTCTATGAACTCCAGCCAAACGTTAATTGGGATAAAGGCAAGGCTCTTTCGTGGCTTCTTGATGCAACAAAACTTGACAGGCCAGATACGATTCCTTTTTACATCGGTGACGATCTTACCGATGAAGATGCGTTTACAGTACTGCAAATGCAGGGCACTGGTGTGGTGGTGGGAGAAGGTTCACGCCATACTTCAGCTAAATACAGATTAAAAAACCCAGCACAGGTTGAGGTTTTTCTCCATGCCTTAAATATCCTACCGGAAGAAGGCACCGGCTGGTCGCTAATCTATAAAAACTTTAATTCTGAAGAGGAGGGCTTGCGTGAGGCGTTGTGCACACTTGGAAATGGCTACTTTGCTACCCGCGGGGCAGCTCCGGAATCCGGTGCTGATGAGATCCACTATCCAGGAACCTACCTGTCAGGAGGATACAACAGGCTCAAAACAAAAATCGACAAATTCACTATAGAAAACGAGGACCTGGTCAACCTGCCAAACTGGCTCTACCTCAATTTTCGCATACCGGGTGAAGACTGGTTTAATCTAACGGATGTAGATATTCTATCGTATCGGCAAGAACTGGACCTTAAAAAAGGAATACTTTATCGCACAGTTCATTTCAAAGATAAAAATAACCGGCAAACGAGACTACTCAACCGCAGTCTTGTGCACATGGGTGATATGCATATAGCAGCAATAGAAACAGTGATTATCCCGGTAAACTGGTCCGGAAAAATAGAAATCTGCTCTGCACTGGATGGACAGGTAATCAATTCCGGGGTGAAAAGATATAAAAACCTGAATAACAAGCATCTTGAAGAAGTAGAGTCTAAGCAAGTTGATGATAATACGATCCTTCTTCAAGTGCGCACCAACCAGTCAAAGTTGGATATATCCGAAGCTTCAAGAACCAAGGTGTTTAAAGACGAATCGCCAATAATCACAGAACGGCTGCTCGTGAAAAAACCAGCATACATTGCCCAGCACTTCACAGTGGAACTTACTGAAGGGGAGACACTCAGTATAGAAAAAGTGGTCTCTCTTTTTACCTCGCGGGATGCCGCCATCTCAGAGTGCACTCTTGAATCAGAAAAGGCGGTGTTGGATGCACCGAGATTTAATGGTTTGCTCCAGACCCACACCACTGCTTGGAAACATTTGTGGCACACCTTTGAGATTAACTTGGGATTGAATAACTCCAACAATGGCAATCCTATCCAGAGAATCCTTCATCTGTATACTTTCCACCTCATAGAGAGCGCTTCCATGCACTCACTGGATATTGATGTTGGGATGCCTTCTCGTGGCTGGCACGGCGAAGCTTATCGTGGGCACATCTTCTGGGATGAGCTGATTATTTTCCCATTTCTTATCTACCGGGTTCCCCAGATTGCAAGAACACTGCTTATGTATCGATATCGTCGTCTCAAAGAAGCCAGGAAAGCTGCATACAGGCTTGGTTATAAAGGAGCCATGTATCCATGGCAGAGCGGGAGTAATGGGAGAGAAGAAAGTCAGAAGGTTCATCTCAATCCCGTATCAGGGCACTGGATACGTGATAACACCCATCTTCAGCGTCACATAAATGCAGCTATTGTCTACAATATATGGCAGTATTACCAAGTCACCTGCGACCTCGAATTTTTATCTTTTTATGGAGCCGAGATCATCCTCGAGATTGCACGTTTCTGGGCAAGTACAGCAACCTATAATAAAAAGCTTGACAGATACGAGATTCTCGGAGTGGTTGGGCCTGACGAGTACCACGACAGCTATCCTGGTGCAAAGAGTCCTGGTGTGAACAATAATGCTTATACCAATGTTATGGCTGTTTTTGTGTTGAATCGAGCCATTAAATTGTTTGAACTCCTACCTGAACAGCAACGGAGGGAGCTTTGTGAAAGGCTTGGTATAAACGAAGCGGAAAAAGTAAGATGGAAAGAAATAAGTCACAAGATGCTGGTTGTATTTCATGACGATGGAATCATTAGCCAGTTTGAAGGGTATGAGCACTTAGATGAGCTTAATTGGGAAAGATACCAAAAAAAATATGGGAATATAGAGCGGCTGGATCGCATTCTTGAGGCAGAAGGCGACACCACTAACCGGTACAAAGTATCCAAACAGGCAGATGTTTTAATGCTTTTTTATCTCTTTTCATCTGAGGAATTAAGCCAACTATTTGGTCAGCTTGGTTATTCGTTTGAATATGAAACCATACCCAAAAATATTGATTATTATCTGAAACGTACCTCCAATGGTTCATCACTGAGCTGGATTATTCATTCATGGGTAGCAGCCCGAAGAGATAGGAAACGTTCATGGGAGCTTTTTAACCAGGCTCTCAAGACCGATGTAGCGGATATTCAGGGAGGAACTACTTCCGAAGGTATACATCTGGGAGCTATGTCAGGATGTGTAGACATGGTCCAAAGATGTTATACAGGACTTGAGTCCAGAGGTAATATTCTGCGTTTCAATCCTGTGCTCCCTGAGGAATTAAAAAGAATAAGATTGCATCTGCGTTACCGGGGACATTTGTTTAAGCTGGATATTACTGCTGAAAAACTAAAAATAGAGGCTCTCCCGGGTGGGGCAAAACCAGTCAGGGTAGAGGCTAAAGGCAATTTTTTTGAACTTGGAGCAGGCGAAACAAAAGAAGTGGTGCTAAATGCCTCCACTCCACAGTATCGTTGAATATCGAAGTAGGTCTGTTTAATAGTGAAATATGGAATGAAAAGGTATTTCCGCGTTTATTCTATATGCTGTAGAAGTTTTAATATTTCCTCGTATTCTGCTTTACCATCGATATTTATTATTACTTTTTTAGTGCCTGCTTTAAAGACAAAGTCTTCATCTGGGTACACTACGATTACAACAAGTGTTGAACCTGCTGCACTCCATGTAGCAATCATCCCTTTAAGCGGAACGTTGTTACCATCAAGAGTGATATAGCCGCTGTATACCTTTGCTTCAGCTGTTTTTCCATTTTTCAGTGGTACTTGTGTTGTATTGATTTTATGAAAGTCTTTAATATCCATCTTGGCAGCCATGTCTTTTACCTGTGTTGAGGCCATCTCCAAAACTATCTGTGATGGCAGTGGAATACCGGCAGGAAGCACAATTCGCGTTGCAACTATTCTGGATGTAGATATGTTCTTTACACTACTGTATGCACCAACCTGGCGCATCAAATACTCCTCAAGGGACTTGTCTGCATAATTGATCGTTGCAGTGTTGATTTTTATCTCTTTATCACCTATGTCAAAGGTTTTGGGCATGCTTGTAGTATCGCCAAGCTGTATCCAACCACATTCTTCAAGCATGCTTTCATCGATGTGTGGAGGCGCTGCAGCCGGTGTTTCAAGACATCCTGAAAAGACAATAACTAACAACAACAATGGAAGAATAAATAGTTTTACTGACTTCATAATTACTCAGTTACACTTTAATGTTAATTAGATATTATTGTATCGATCAGTATCTGTGGTTTGCATCGAAGACTTAACTTAATTCCTCACTTGTAACGACAGCACACATGAAACACTTTAGTCCGGGCTATTCTTAACCTGCCCTTCCATTCAGTTAGGCACACACTCCAAGCACCTTTAATATCCCTTTCTGCCTTTTCGTTTGCTCTGCAACTTCTTAAGATCAATGAAAGGAAGCACATGAACATACTGTCTTTTTTGACGTAAGCTGGCGTTACATCCGGATTATTCTTCAATACGTAGAATCCTTTTTCAACAACATCCTTACTTCTGTAAAGCGAAAGACACTCTTGCCAATTAAAATCACCCTTGCAAAGAAGAATAAACTTGCCCATTTTGTTAACTCGCTGTGAGACAGCATTCTTTTTCAGGCTCACTTATTAATGTATCGAGCACTTTTCTTAGTAGTCTCTTTAAAAACGGCTGCAGGACACATATAGGATCTAAGTTGTATCGATTAAAGACGCTCTACAACACTATACAACCTTTTAAAAAAGGATTTTCTCTCTTAATTTAAGCTACTTGAAATTCCTGAACATGCTCTGGTAAGTTGTGGTCATTTTTATACAATCGTGAGATAGCTTTTCCTGACAGTAAAGAAGTGCGGAGAACTGGAAAGACACCCCTTTTCTTTGCCCTTCTGCATAGGCTCCGCGGTTCGAGCACAGAACAACTCTATCAATGGACGTTCAATAAAACTTTTATGAAGGCATTATTTAAATTCTATGGGCGTTATCACATCGGTGCTGATTGAGAGTTTCATTGGAGATAAAACGATGTTGTCTGGAACGTCTTCAACTATTTTGTATTTTACAGCAACAGATCCCTTTGAAGATGTCATCTTCAATAATTCATCTTTGTGGAGATTTAACGATTCTGCCAGACCAGGGCTTATTTCAACAAAATCCCTGTCTATCGTGTTATTCCATAGGAATGGAGTGTATACATAGATAAGATGGGATTCTCCCTCGTATTTTTTGAGTTCTGTCTCTAGTTTATATACAGGGTTGTACTCCGGAACAACGTATTCATCTATTTCAGTAATCTCAAGCTTGCTTAGAACCTCTGCATGCAAGTTATCGTAGCTTGTCTCCTCTTTTCCAGCTGATTTCAATATTTTGCTGATTATTTCTACTCCATCTGTCGTTCCTTCAGTCTCAAGAGCTCTTCCTTCAAAATTAAGAACAGTTCCCTTCCCTTCAAACGTTCTATCGTTGGGAAGTACGATGTTTGCACGATCGGATAAGCTATTGTGTGCTGATTGCTGCACGATTAGAACGTCAAGCTCATCCAATGCAGACAACAATGCATCGTCCGGAACGATTCCAGGATCAGATTCAAGTAGGTAAAGCCCCTTAATTTTCTTCTCTTTTATCTCGTCAAGTATCCGGTATATGCTCTTTTCTCCACTAGAGAGTAGCGAAGCTCCTGTTGAATTCAGGAATGGTTTTAGACATACGATATTCTCTCTATTACAAGAGTTTATTATCTCATTTGAAAATTCAAGATTTAAAGGATTAAGATCTAATATAACTAAAGAATCACCAAAATCAATCGATTTTATTTGATCTATTTCTGTTGGATTCAAAATCACAGATTCGTCTGCAATTCTTATCTTTTTCCAGTAATAAGACGTTATTTTTGCCCCGTTTTCTTTTGCATACAGCATGTGTCTTAATATGAGCGGGTAAGTAGTATACGGATCGATAAACGTGATTATTTCAGTTGACTGCCTTATCTTCTCGATGTCTGCACCAACAAATCCTGGAATGCAGGTATAAACTTCAGACCCGACAGTACCTGCAAGTTTGGTGAATGCTAACTGCTCCTCGCAGGTTACGTTTCCAAACGATACAAATGCAAAATCTTTTGTCTCTGCGAGCTTTTTTGAAGCAGCAGATATTGCATTTGATAGTTCTTCCTCTTTTCCGTCAACCATTGGTAGTGTTTTTTCATAGTTATGAAGCTTCATTCCAAATCTACACAGCTTCCCAGAATTAACTGGAGCATTCTTTCTGAAGTACAGGACATCGTTTTTATATAGTCCGCAACCGAGATTACAACCAGGGCACACAATCTTGTTCATTATTCCACCTCGAATGAAGGAGGTATTTTCATATCCATACCAGGAACATAGTTATATTTTGCCTGTATTCTGTCTGCAATTCGTCGGTGAAGGATTGTCAAGGGAATTTCAGCGGGGCAGACATCTGTGCATTGTCCGCATCCTATACAGGAATCAGAAAGGTGTAAGAGTCGTACCAAATGGTAAATGCTGATTTTATATGAATCTATCGGATCATAGAAGTCGATACACTTTGATTCATCACATGCACATACGGGACAAACATATTTACATGCCTCGCAATCGATGCAATCTTCCATGACGTCCATATAGTAATGGAATCGCTCCAGCCTATCTTCAATCGGCACAAAGATTTTTTCATGCCATTTCTTTGCAACCTTTTCCATCACACTATTTGTCTTTTCTCTTATTTTTATGCCTTTTTCCGTGGCTGGTGCAGTTTCAATTAATCCAAGTTCAATTGCATTATTCATCAATTTTATGCCTTTTTCCGTAAAGATTTCCACAAACGTCTCGTTTTTGCCTGCACCCCAGTTCCCGCATGCTACGTCAGTCATCACTGGTATATTTGTTTCACAGTATCTACAATTCTCTCTTCTTCCATATCCAGCTTCTTCGAGTTCATCAATAGAAATTGCCTTTTTTTCGTTTTTTGTCTTGAATATAAGCTTTCCCTTTTCTATTTCTTCTTCGATTACATCATCCGGATTTATTTCATACATCTTCTCAAGCATTTCCATGGTTGTGATGGGGGGCATGGTTCCTCCACAATTCAGTCCGATCAGATAGGTTTTCTCAAGGTTAATTTTTTTTCTTTTTGCCTGTTCGACTATTCCTCTTGCATCGCATGGTTTTGCAGGAAGAGCGAGGGCTCCGTCCGGATGCTCTTCAAAGAATCGAACTGCAAATTTTGTTAGATTGATTGGTGCAGCATGAAGCGATCCTGAACATTTTAGTACTTCATCAACGTTCGAGGTTCTGATCGGAACTCCTTCGAACTCACTTATCTTTTGTAAAGCAATGACCTCGTCAGCCAGTTCCCCTTTTAATGAAGCAGTTAGTAGTGAAGTAACCAGACCTCCGGATGCGCCTTCTTTTTTTATCTCCTCATCCTTACTCCATGCAACGATGCGATCTCCAATATTCATTTCATCCACTCCTGTCTGAGCGGGCTTGGA
Source organism: Methanosarcinales archaeon (assembly GCA_004212095.1). Lineage (GTDB taxonomy): Archaea > Halobacteriota > Methanosarcinia > Methanosarcinales > EX4572-44 > Argoarchaeum. Next base: position 10,323 of record RXIJ01000042.1, read on the forward strand.
CCAATCGCTTTTATTTCCTCGGTTACTTTCCGTATGTATTCTGCGAATTCACTTCCTTCTGAAGCAGATATCCATTGTAATTGTAACCGCTCATCTTCCAGTCCAATTTCATCTAAAATTTCTTTTAGCATTTCAAATCTCTTTTTTGCTTTATAATTTCCACTGATATAGTGGCAGTCTCCAATATGACATCCGGTAAAGAGTACTGCATCCGATCCTTCCATCAGTGCAGTGAGCACAAATCCTGGATCAGTTCTACCGGAACACATCACTCTAATCGTTCGTGTGCTCGGTGGCTGCTGTTTTCGTCCCACGCCAGCATCGTCAGATCCTGCATAGGAACACCAGTTACAACAGAACAATGTTATCTTAGGGGTCCATTCTTCTTCCATCTTTCGTTTCACCACGCAAATGCATGTTTTACTTGTGCAAGTATCTGGTTATTCTTAAAGTGCAGTTGTTCCATTGCACCAGTTGGACAGGCTGTAACACATGTGCCGCATCCTTTGCACATTGCTTTATTCACCACTGCTTTTCCATCTTCGATCGTTACTGCCAGGTATGCACATTTATCTTCACAAATAGCACAGCCAACACATCTTTCTTCATCGGGACTTGCAACGATTGCCTCTGCAATCACCTTTCCGGCAGCCAGTGGAATTGATGCTCTTCCTGCTGCAGCACTTGCTTGAGCAATACACTCATCGATTGGTTTTGGCCCATGTGCAAGTCCACAGAGATATACACCATCTGTAGCAAAGTCAACTGGCCTGAGTTTTACATGTGCTTCAAAGAAGAATTTTGTTGGTGCAAGAGGTACTTTAAACATCTTCCCGACTTCGGCATTGTCATCATTCGGAACCATTGGAGTGCTTAAAACAACCAGATCTGGTTTTATTTTTATGTTTTCACCAATGAATTCATCATAAACATCGACATACTCATTGACGACTGGTTTTCTTTCATCATCATATCGTACGAATATAACTCCTGCTTCTCTTGCTTTCGTGTATAATACTTCGTTTGTTCCGTACGTTCTGATATCTTTATAGAGGATGAAAATATCTGTTTTTGGTTTTTGTTTCTTTATTCTTATTGCATTCTTTACTGCCTCAGTACAGCATATCTTGGAGCAATATGTTCTTGGCGCTTCTTCTCTTGCTCCAACACATTGGATCATTACAATCGTGTTTGCCTCTACCTTGTCTATGATTTTTTCGAGTTCAAACTGTGTGATAACTCTTTTTCCATCGTACCCATAGTACCCTTCCGGTTTAAACGCTTCACCACCGGTTGCGATAATAGCAATGCCAAAATCTATCTCTTCCTCTTTTTCAGGTGATATGACCTTTGCCTTGAAGTTTCCTACACTCCCGGAGACATCAGAGACCTCTGAATTTGGATAAACTGTGATGAGCTTATTTTCTTCCACTCTTTTTATTGTCTCACCAACAATCTGTTTAGGATCCTCTCCATTGGGAAGTGATGTGATATCCTTGAGGAGCCCTCCGAGTTCTCCGGTTCTCTCAACAAGGTATACTGGAAATCCCCCGGCTGCTAAATCAAGAGCTGCTGACATTCCACTGATTCCAGCGCCAATTACAAGTGCTTTTTGATTAACTGGAATTTCTCCTCTTCCTAGTGGTTCAAGCAATCGTGCCTTTGCAATAGACATTCTGACAATCTCTTTTGCTTTCTCTGTTGCCTTCTCTTTCTCATTCATGTGTATCCAGGAACAGTGTTCCCTGATATTAGCAAACTCAAAGAGGAATGGATTTAATCCGGCCTCTGCACAGGTTGCATGGAAGAGTGGTTCGTGCGTTCTTGGTGTGCATGCAGCCATAACAACTCTGCTCAAATCAAGTTCATGTATCTTGTCAAATATTTGTTTGTTCCCATCATCAGAGCACGCATAAGGCACCTCTGTTGCATAAACGACATTCGGAATTGTTTTTACGTATTCAACAACACCCGGAATGTCAACAATGCCCCCAATGTTTATCCCGCAGTGACATACAAATACGCCAATTCTTGGCTCAAGACCAAGAACATCTTTCTCTGGTGGGAGCTCTTTTTTCGTTGTCAGTGTATTTCTGGATTCTGAAAGAAGTGAACCTATCTTCCCAGCAGCGCCACTTGATTGTGCGACAGTTTCCGGAATATCTTTTGGACCCTGTGCAGTGCCGCACACAAAGATTCCATTGACGTTTGTCTCTACCGGATGGTCTATGGTTGTTGCCACGTTTCCAAACCTATTCAAGTCAACTCCGATACTTGTTATAAGCTCCTGTGTTTCCTTTGACTGGGATAAACCAACAGATAAGATTACCATATCGAATTGTTCTTCCTTAACCCTTGCTTCAGCAAGGTCTTCGTATTTAATAGTTAGATTTCCATCTGATTCATAGACTTCCGCAACTCGTGACCTGACATAATTGATTCCATAATCATCTTGCCCGCGCTTGTAAAATTCTTCAAATCCCTTGCCGCATGCTCTATAATCCATATAGAATATAGAAATATCAGTATCCATATTGTGTTCTTTTGTTATAATTGACTCTTTCGTTGCATAATTACAACAAACGGCAGAACAATATTCGATACCTATTTTTGGATTTCTTGATCCTACGCATTGAATAAACGCAATTCTTTTTGGCTCTTCCCCATCTGAAAATCGTTTTACGTGACCAATAGTTGGTCCATTGGCACACATCAACCGTTCATATTGCATTGCAGTTAACACATCCGGATGGTCCGGAAGGTACTGTTTTAGTTCTGATGGGTCATACGGAACAGCTCCGGTTGCAAATAGTATTGCTCCGACATTTAGGTCTTCATATTCATCCTTCAGATCAAAATCTATTGCACCTGCGGTACATGCTTTTTGACAGACTTTACAGATCTTGTTCTGGGCAAATATTCTACAATGATCAATATCTATTGTTGCCTTGTTAGGAACTGCTTGAGAAAATGGTATGTATATTGCTTTTCGTTCTCCAATCCCCTCATCGAATTCGCTTGGTATTTTTTTTACAACACATTTTTGAGCACATGCACCACAACCTGTGCATATATTTATATCAACATGTCTGGTTTTCTTCTTTATTTTTGCAATAAAATTTCCGGACTCGCCATCGACCGATAGAAGCTCTGTATATCCAAGCACACTAATGTTTGGATGTCTTGATGACTCTACCAGTTTTGGGGACTCTATACAAAGTGAACAATCGCATGTCGGAAATGTTTTGTCAAGCTGTGCCATTCCTCCGCCGATGGAAGGTCGATGTTCAATCAGATATACTTTGTAGCCAGAATCTGCAAGGTCTAAAGAAGCTTGTATTCCTCCAACACCTCCACCTACCACCAAAACTGATCCTACTTTTTCCATGTTTTATTCATCCTCCATTTTTGTTCAGATTACCTTTTCTTCAATCTCTTTTGTAGATACGATATTCTTATTCAGTGCCAGCTTCTTTGGTTCAACTCCTAATGCAAGACCAAGAAGTTGTGAGAAATATAACACAGGTATGCCTAAGGTGATGTTGAAAAACTCTTCTATATCAGGCTGCTTTGCATCCAGCATCATGTGACAGAGTGGACATGCTGTGATGATGCAATCAGCACCTCCCTTCTTAGCAGCCTCGAGAACTCTTTTTGACATTTCAAATGCTAGGTCGCCTCTTGTCATCATCAAAGGTCCACCACAGCACCGTATTCTCATCTGCCTGAATGGGATGGCGGTACCTCCGGCCAACTCTACTATTTTATCCATCAACTCAGGTCTTTCAGGGTTGTCAAAACCGATTTCAGACGGTCGCTCAAGGTAACAGCCATAATAAGGAGCTACTTTCACTGCTACTTTCTTCTTGATTTTCTTACCTATCTCGTCAAGACCTACATCATTTACAAGGATATCCAGCGTATGTTTCGCGCTTATTGTCCCCTTATAATCCAGAGATGGATCGATATCTCTCATTTTTTTGCGTAAGTTCTCATCTTCTTTGAGCGCTTTATCAGTTCGTGCTAAATTGTAAAAACATATACTACACGGAGTCGCAACGTTTAGCCCCTCCTTTTCTGCAATAACAAGGTTTCTTGCATTCAGTGCGTAAACCATGTTCGGATCCTCTGCCTCGGCAGCCCCGCAGCAGTTCCAATCCTCCATCTCAATTAACTCAATTCCAAGCTGCTCAAACACAGCTTTTGTTGACATCTCCTGATCTACTGCATGTGTAGCACCTGCACACCCAGGATAATATGCTAACTTTGTAACACTCGTACTCATCTTAATCACCAATGCTCTTAAATATTTTCTTTACTTCGTCAGTTTTCTTTATTTTCTCAGGAAGCATTGATGTTACTGGCATCTTACCCTTCTTAAAAAGCCTCATCCCAAGCTTTGTGTAGTCTTTCTGCATCGCCATCATAGCAGAAACAAATCCTTTATGGACTTTCTGGTAGTATTCCATCGTAAGTCCAATTTCGTAGGATCTACCGTACTTTTCTATCTGGTGCATGAAAGCCTTTTCAAACGCTGGTCTGGCGCTCTTTATATCAATGTTGCCTTTTTTAGCTTCCTTCTCAGCTACCTGTCGTATTGCGCCCATCACATCAGAAATCTTGACATCCTGTGGACACCGCTCAGTACACATCTGGCAGATAGCACACATCCATATCTCGTCGCTTGATAGAACCTTATTTTTCATACCAAGTAAAGTCATTCGAATAGTCTTTCTTGGATTATAATTCGGGTCAATATCAGCGATTGGACAGCTTGCAGTACATGTTGAACACTGGAAGCAGCGCATGATATTCTCCCCACCCGGGGTTGATGCAACCTCATACTTGAATTCTGGATCGAGTTCCCACGCATTAACCGACATTTTGTTACCTCATAATAAATATATTCTTTTCGTATGTCACCAGTGCTGTGTGATATACGAAATCATAAAGTGGTATTCCAACTTGCATAATGCTTGTTAGTTGGTAACCTAATATTTAATCCTTCCTATCTTTATTTTGTTAAAATTAATATTTAATTTTTTCTATAAATTTATATCCGCAAGCTTTAATTTTTCGGCGAGAAGTCTCCATCCATAAGGGTGGGGATGAATCGCGCAACCGCCAGTCTTGTGTAGTTACCAGATAAACGCGGAATTGTAAGGCAGGGACTGCCTTCTACGCTTCTGGAGATAGCACATCTATAACACCTAACTCAGGTTTCTGCAAGTTCTGTCGTTGAAGGAAGAAGCCCTTTGCGATAGCGAGGAGTAGTTCACTTTGGGGGACTAACGTGAAGGTATACCGAGGTCGAGTGAGTCGCGTGGATCGTGTGATTTTGTAGGGGGAATGATTGTTATAGGATATTGTTAAGTAATCTGAAAGATATTTGTGGGCCATGAAACATTGGATTCGGATGTATTTTGTTCTGCGATATTTTACATATATGGGGGATTAAAAAGTGCCAAGTCGCTCAACGGAACTATTTGACGACGAAAAACTCGTAAATAGAATCAAAACACGCCTGCCACATCTATTTCAACTTGCGGAATTAGAAAGCTCAAGAGCTGGAAAAATTGGAATGGAGGTCGGTTCTCTTCGTGAGAGAATAATTGTTGCCTTGCTTATCTACAAATTTGGAGAGGCAAATTTGGAGATAGAGATTCCTATTACTGAGCCAGAGGTGGATGCAATCCTATTTAGTGAACCTATATCCATCAAGACGATAACAGGCAAAGGATTTGGTGGGGTTAAACTTATATGGACTGTAGATGCTAAAAAAGCAAGGGAATTTCGAGAAAATTATTATCCACGTTGTAGTATTTTACTTATACAGATTAACTGGGGTGGGATAGGAGGACTCTATCACATACCTTCGGAAGCTCAAAAAAAGGTTTTCGATAGAATAGGGAGGGAGAGATATATTAAACTTCCAAAACCGGGAACTAACCCGAGGGGTGCGGAAATAACCAATGAAGCATTGTCGAGTTTAGTTAAAAGTGAATTATCTAAAACTATTAAAATATTTTGGAAAAAAACAAATGCAGATTATGACCCATATAAAAGATGGGTAGATTATTGGAGGGAAGATTGAAATGAAGAATAATCAAAGAAAAAGGGGGACCCAAACAAGTTCTTTTGGCTCTCCCGGTAGAGTGAATCATGATTCTACCGCATTTTATACGAGCAAGTTATATGAAGGACTGCTTCATGAACGGAAAGTTGAATATACGGAGAAAAGCACCCCATCGCAGTTTTTGGATGAAATCTTTTGTAAATCCTCTGAAAAGATGGATGAGCTACCTGACAATAGCATTCATCTGATGGTGACCTCGCCACCTTATAATGTGGGGAAAGAATACGACGAGGATTTCACCCTTGCAACATACCTGAATTTTTTAAAAAGTGTGTGGAAAGAAGTGCATAGAGTACTCGTCCCCGGCGGCAGAGCTTGCATCAACATCGCAAATTTGGGAAGAAAACCTTATATTCCCCTACATGCTTTTATTGTGAATGACATGGTGGATTTAGGTTTTTTAATGCGAGGGGAAATCATCTGGAATAAAGCTTCGAGTGCAAGTCCCTCCACGGCATGGGGAAGCTGGCTTTCAGCATCCAATCCGACTTTGAGGGACATACATGAATACATTTTAGTATTTTCTAAAGACATGTTCAGTAGAAAAAATATCAACAAGAGAAAAAACACAATCTCAAAAGAAGAGTTTCTTGAATTTACTAAAAGTGTCTGGACATTCCCAGCAGAACGCGCTCGTAAAGTAGGACATCCTGCTCCATTCCCTGTCGAACTTCCATATAGGTTGATTCAGCTTTACACATATCAAAACGAAGTGGTTTTAGACCCATTCATGGGCAGTGGACAGGCAGCAATAGCGTCAATAAAAACAAATCGCCATTATATTGGATACGACATAGATGAAACGTACGTAAAATTAGCAGATAATCGAATTAGAGAATTTTCGATGGAATTTAATTCCCCAACATTGTTTGAATATGACAATGCCCATCCTATCCCACATCTGTCTGCGTTTGAACGTGCGCACGACCCTTCGTGATGCCCTGCTCTTTAGAGCGGGGTCGTTGACTATGAGAAGACGGTAAAAGATGAATTTACATAGTAAAATAGCAAAAAGACTTAAGTTTTAAAGATTTGAGAGGTTTAATAATATAATGCAGTTTTGCCCAAAATGTAAAAGTATGATGTTTCCAGCAGATGGCATGTTTAAATGTCGAAAGTGCGGAACAGAAATACCAATGGACACCAAACAGAAGATTATTACAACTACCAGACAAAGTGCACACGAAGTTACCATACTGGAAGGAACCGAAGAAGTCGGGCTCCCTACAACACGGGTAAGATGCGAAGAATGTGGCAACGATACTGCTTACTGGTGGCTGCGACAACTTCGAAGTGCTGATGAAAGCGAGACCAGATTCTTTCGATGCACCAAATGTGGCAGAACATGGCGAGAATATGACTAAAACTTGACTTTCGACCAAAACTTTTATGAATGGTGATTACGTTTAACGTCTGTTTCACTTACAATAGAGCGGGGTAGGGTAGTCAGGATATCCCGGCGGGCTCATAACCCGCAGATCAATGGTTCGAATCCATTCCCCGCTATAGTTATATACTGTCTTTTTTTATGGTTTTGTTATTGGACCCGGCGGGATTTGAACCCGCGGCCTTTGCGTTGCGAACGCAACGATCTACCCCTGATCTACGAGCCCCGAAAACTCGATTACTGCGTAATCGAGAATCAATTATGAAGTTTTCAGCACACACCAGCAGCCATCTGTAGAATGATAAGAGCGTCGAGTGATGTAACCCTGCAATCGCCATTCATGTCTGCTGCACTATCAAGCGGACGGCTGCCGACTGCTATTTGAAGTGCAATTGTAGCATCTTTAGAGGTAATCTGGGAATCGCCATCAAGGTCGCCTTTCAGTGGTGTTTTTTCCCATGGATGCATCAGAGGGAAATAATCAATGTTTCTTTCGCCTGGAATCTGATACGAAGTGTCGCCAATACCGTCGCTGTCGTTGTCGCTTCCTGTGTAGTCTGAGTAATAATTGCCAACGGTTGAGGTGTTCCACTGGTTGGTGCCTGAGTCATAAGCGTTGTAGTCGGTGTTGTTGATGAGATTGTTGTGGTAGAGAATGTTGTTCGAAGACCCCAGACAGATGATGCCGTAGTTGATGTTCGAGTTAGCGGTGTTGTTTGTGAGTGTGTTGTTGCTCGAAGACCCCAGCCAGATGCCGAATTTGTTCGAGTTAGCGGTGTTGTTTGTGAGTGTGTTGTTGTTCGAAGAAGCCAGAAAGATGCCTAAGTTGTTGTTCGAAGCGGTGTTGTTCGTGAGCGTGTTATTGCTCGAAGAAGCCAGCCAGATGCCGTTGCTGTTGTTTGAAGCGGTGTTGTTCGTGAGTGTGTTGTTGCTCGAAGAATCCATGTAGATGCCACGGTTGTTCGAGCTTGCGTTGTTGTTAGAGATGTTGCAGTGTTCACTGCCGTTAAGATATATCCCCGCCTTATACGATTCAGTCGCATTTTCGACCGTGAACCCGGTGATATTCACGTAATCGCTCTGCACATCGAAGACATGGTCGTTTGAATTCAATGCGTTCACGATGCAGTTTGCTGATCCGTTCTCTGACTGAATCGTCAAATAAGCTACAGTCACGTCAATATTCTCTTTTATTCCGGTGTATGCGTC
>RXIJ01000081.1 GCA_004212095.1 Methanosarcinales archaeon
ATTGTAAAAAATAGTGTTTTTGGTCTCTACGAAGACACCACCGCATGTTTTACACTTAAATCGCTGTTTGCCGTTTCTGTCATGCCCAAACTTGACTATGTCACCTGAGTTTCTCTTGCCTCAGTCATTGCCAATTTTCGTTTGAGCAAAATTCATTTTTCAGGTCTATTTTGGATTTATTTATTGCCATAGTTGATAAATATGCATTTTACCCATATATCAACTATGTTGAAGGTCACTACCGAAAATTTAGAGTTAAACCATCTAAACCCTATTCATTTCAACTTCTGATCCATCCACAAACGCAGGACTGCAATGAATTTTATTAGCAATCTTTCTTGCACCGGAGTCCATCCTGCGCAAAGATTACCACCTCCATGTTCCTGTGCCTTACATGCTTCGTTCTTTTTTGTGCCTTAATAGATTCATTCCCTGGGACATGCCCCTTTATTCTTATTTTTGCTGCCATATACATAACTTGGGAACACACAGAATATACATGGATTCAAAGAGTTTATCAATACACTATAACTCTTGGTTGCACTATCAATTAAGGACGGATTCGCCATCGCTGTACAACTTCGTTGTGCAGAAAATAACTCTTGGTTGCACTATCAATTAAGGACGGATTCGCCATCGCTGTACACGTTGTGCAGAAAATAACTCTTGGTTGCACTATCAATTAAGGACGGATTCGCCATCGCTGTACAACTTCGTTGTGCAGAAAATAACTCTTGGTTGCACTATCAATTAAGGACGGACTCGCCGCGATTCGAACACGGGTCCGCGGGTCCGAAGCCCACTAGGATGTCCAGGCTACCCCACGAGTCCAAAAAAAAAGAAAGAATGGGGGGATTGTTTATTTTAGTATTCTGGCATCCCGCCCATGCCGCCCATGCCGCCCATGCCGCCCATGCCGCCTGGTGGCATATCTGGTGCTCCTGATTTGCTTGCAGCGATCACATCATCGATTCGTAGAATCATGATTGCTGCTTCAGATGCTGAGGTTAGGGCCTGTGTTTTAATTCTAAGTGGCTCTATGACGTTCTCTTTAAACATGTCCACTATTTCACCAGTATACACATTGAGTCCTGCATTCTTATCTCCCTGCTCATGTTTGCTTCGCATTTGTACGAGCTTGTCTATTGGATCAAGTCCTGCGTTTTCAGCAAGTGACCGCGGTATTATTTCGAGAGCTTCTGCAAAGGCTTTTGCTGCAAGTTGTTCTCTGCCTTTGAGAGTTGCTGAGTATTCATTCAGTCTCAGTGAAAGTTCTACTTCTGGTGCACCGCCACCAGCCAGTATTTTACCATCTTCTATTACCACTCCAACCACTCGCATTGCATCATGCAATCCGCGTTCTGCCTCGTCGACAACATGTTCTGTTCCACCATGTAGTATTATAGAGACTGCTTTTGGATTCTTGCACTCTGTGACAAAGATCATATCTTCATTGGCAAGTTTCTTTTCTTCAACAAGACCTGTTTCACCAAGATCTTTTGGTGATATTTCATCAAGATTGGATACTACGTTTGCCCCGGTTGCTCTTGAGAGTTTTTCCATATCGCTCTTTTTAATTCGACGAACTGCGAATATTCCTGCTTTTGCCAGGTAATGCTGTGCCATGTCGTCAATTCCTTTCTGACAGAACAGAACGTTTGCACCACTTTTCTGTATTTTATCTGCCATATCCTTGAGCATTTTCTCTTCCTGATCAAGGAATAATTGAAGTTGATCCGGTGATGTGATTGAGATCTCAGCATCCACTTCCGTCTTTTTGAGTTCAATAGCTTCATTTGTGAGGAGGATCTTAGCATTCTTCACCACTTTTGGCATGTTTGTGTGTACTCGTTCTTTGTCTATGACCATGCCTTCTATAAGTTTTGAGTCCTTGATACTGCCACCAAATTTCTTTTCTACTTTAATGTCCTCGATGTCCACAATTTGTTTACCATCTTCCACTGAAAGTACAGATTTTATTGCTGCTACAGCGAGTTCTGCCATTTTATCTGATGACATCTCTGCACCTTTGCCTGTCACTGCCGTTCTTGCAATTCTTTTCAACATTTCCTCATCATCTGCTGACACTACTGTTGCAATAGATGTTAAAATCTCTTTTGCTTTTTCTGCTGCAAACATGTATCCATTGGCAATGATTGTTGGGTGTATATCCAGTTCAAGCATATCTTCTGCTTTTTTAAGGAGTTCCCCGGTAAGTACTGCTGCTGTGGTGGTTCCGTCTCCTACCTCATCATCCTGTGTTTTGGCAACTTCTACAACCATCTTGGCAGCAGGGTGTTCTATGTCCATCTCTTTTAGAATTGTTGCACCATCGTTGGTGATTACAATATCTCCAAGTGAGTCCACAAGCATTTTGTCCATGCCTTTTGGTCCAAGTGTGGTCCTAACTGCATTGGCTACTGCTTTTGCTGCAGTAATATTGTTACTCTGTGCTTCTTTTCCTTTTGATTGTTGGGCGCCCTCTCTTAATATAAAGATGGGCTGTCCAGCTAATTGTCCTGACATATATTAGTACCTCCAATAAATTAACAGACGGACAGACGTTTGTTTTCCTATAAAAATATTGTGGTAGCTTGGGTCTACACAGTGATCAGGTATTAATCAAAATCATGTAGGGTGGTGGTTGGTTACTATTAGCATGAAATATTCAAAGATGAGTGGCTTTGTGTGAATGGATAGACAAAAAAGAGTGATGAGTTATCCAAGATGTTCAGAATCCTGAAAATCTGAGTGAGTTGAGATTTGTTGCAATTTAGGTTATAATTTTTTAAATTTTTGCACGACCGTATACATCAAACTTTTTATTTTGTTTTTTGGCTCATCTCTGTTCGTTGTTTTTTCCCCAACCAAAAGCTCCCGCTCATATTTATCTAAAATTTTTTTTGCTGTTTTGGCAGGGCGTATGTATCCAATATATTCTTTACTCCTGATTATATTAATGTCAGCAAATCTTGCCCGCTCAGAAATGGTGATGCTAACATTAGCAATTTTTTTTAGTATACTGCTGGCAAAACCTGCAATCTCATTCATATCACCTGCATCGAAATCAAGCTTTTTAAAATCCTGTAATGCTTTTATGACCATATCGATATCAACATCAATATCGTAGCTGTGTGGATGTGGGTCAAATTCCTCGATGCTGTCAAATATTTTGTTATCCTGCTGCCCACGATAAGGTTCAAATTTCAGGTCATAAAGGACTCTCTCAGCTTCTCTCTTGAACATATAAAATGAATCATTTCGATAGATGGTGTTGTATCTGAGATAACACCCTTCATCCCTTGTACCATGACCTTTGCCCACCCGCACATAACACACAATCTCAAGATCGTCCGATTTTTTACTAAGATAAAGATCGGTCCTGCTATTAAAAAACTTATTAACGATCTCTTCATCTCTCTGTTTAAGTGTGTTTGGACACAATTGTTGTCCAGTTTGATCATCATAAACTCTTAATCGTGTCATTATTTTAGCATATCGTCTATTAATTCACTAAATCCAAATGTAAACACATTCCCAGCGTAATCCCGTATTGGTTTACGTTTATTTTTGTCAACCTGTTTGGTATAGTAAAACACCGGATAAATTGAAATATCGCCAACCACACGTAATAATTGTTGAATTCGTATGTCATGTACAAATTTATTGCTTATGAATTTTTTGAAGCTATTATAGTCATTCTCAGGGTCTTCATTTTTCTCTTTATCTTTATACTCGTCCACAAACAAATCGCATTTTGTAATCACCACACAGGAATCTATTATTCTTCTTTCTGGCAGCTTCTTAAGTATTTTTATGTACTCTATAATTCCCATCTGGTCAAAGTCCGGATATTTTTCCCCATCAATAATAAATATCAGTTTATCAGATTTTTTAACATCTTTAGCAAGTTTTACAAATATCTCTTCGTTTTTTTCGTTTTTATCTTCTTTTTTGTCCATATATTCATTGATCTTTTCTAAATATGGACCTGGATAATCAGTCATTTTGAATAAAATATTTTTAATAAATAAGCTTCCATATTCGTAGGTGAAATGATAATCTTTGACATCTGTAGTATGTTTAGGCCAATCTATTCCTATGGTATGTAATTCGTCAATCAGTTCTAAAAGATCATCACTCGGATTGACAGGAGCAGATGCTTCAAGATAACAACCAGCCATAAAAAGAGACTTGCCTGAATTTGCTGGCCCAAACATAAACAGTTTTGGACCTTTAAAGGTATACATCGCAAACTCTTTAAAAAAGTATATAAAAACTGATACAACTACAACATCACTGATAGTAGTATTAATATTATTTTCAATATATGGCGATAGATGATAATTGAAGAATACAAAAATAATCAAACCGGCTAAAACCACACTGGTGTTTCTTGCAGCCCATTTAAATTCTGTTTCACCTCTCAGAATTCCTAAACCACCACCAAGCACAAACCCGGCAAAGATGCCAGAGACAGGCCATTCGATGTTTCTGCTCCAATGAATGTTTGAAAAAATAATTCCTTTAGATATATAAATTATTAATATAATAATAGATATTGATAAAAGAATTGCTTGTATTCTTTTTTTTCTATCTACAAACATGAGCAACAGAGAACCCACATAAAATCCGGTAAAAAAAGTGATTAAAACATGAATGCCTGCCGGATTTATATGATAGATAGTTTGTGTAATATGTCCCATCAACGCCCCGTGTTCTCCTGACCGAATAGAGAGATTCAAGAGGGATGGTGTAAATATGATCAGTATTATGAAATAAATTAAAAATTTTATGTATTCTTTATTTTTAGATATGAATGTCTTTATAGACATTTTTTAAGTTCCATCTCTTCATAATTATTAATTAACATCTTATCGATGTCTTTTTCATTTTGCAGGAATTGTATTTTGTCTTCTTCTCTCTCGAGATTGAATATCTTATTTCTCTTAACAAATTTTCCATTCTCAAGCATGTATGAATGATGGAAAAAAACTATTTTATCAGGATTCTGTTCAATACTCTTGTAGCTTTCGTAATATCCGGACTTGGGATCAATGACACTGCGGATATTATCAGCAAAAATTCCTGCTACAAATAGTACTATACCAACTCCCCATAAATCTCCCCATGGACACCGCCAATCAGAATAATTTTCATCTCCAAGACTAAAAGCCTCCCTGATCATCTGTCTTGATTTTACAAGCTCTGGGCTGACATCTGCGATGCTTACAAATGATAGCATTGCCTTGCTCTTCTCCCATCTCTTTGCACTGTCTTTTGTTTCAAAAACCCGCCTTACTAACATATTGTATCTATTATCTATTGTACGTCCAATTCCATCCTGCAAACTTCGCTTCAGAGTACGCACTTCTGATTCAACTTCCAGTATTTTATTTATATCAGCATCGACTGCTGTTGCTTTGAATATATCAGTAGGCTGCATCTCAATAAGGTATCTAATCTCATCACTATCTCCTTTAGCACTTGAAATAGCCTTCATAGTTCGGCTTATATTTGCAATGGTGGAATGATATTTTCTAAGATGGCGTGAATGTCCTTTGAGATCTGCTGTTAGACTTGTTAGTTTATTCTCGAGTTCTTTGTATACTTCCATCTTTTCTTTGATTTCATCAAGATCACTTGCCTTTTCTATTAATTCCCTTTTCTTTTCCCCAATCTTCTCCTCAAAACCAAGGTGAGATAAAATAACCTGCTCGATGTTTGTTTTTCTACGTCTTGCCGGATCATGCAAACATCCGTCTAACTCCAGAAGTATGTTTGATTCTGCACCCGGATAGATTTCTTTAACTTCCCCTACTATTCTCTTGGTCATGTTGTCAGTCTTTTCATGAACCTTATGATCTATGTTATAGTCATATATAACGTTGATACGATTGCCACTGACATCAAACACATGACTGTTGTTTAACTCCACCTTCTTTCGAGTATATCTGTTTTCAGCCTCTCTTTTCTCTTTTAATCTTCCAGTTGGTAATACAGCCCCTAGCATTTTATCAATAATAGGAATTTTTAATCCGGATTTAATATATGCTTTTTTTAGCTCCTTAAGATCATTCAAACTCCGTTTAATTAATCTGGCATCTTCATAGGTCAATCTTGCTGTATTCAGTTTTTGCTCTATAATGTGAAGAATATCCTCAATATTATGCGTCGACTCTGTATCCACACTACTAATTCTATGATGTGAGTTTATTCTATTTACAAACTCACTCAGTTCGCTATCAAGATTCTTGAGATTATTTTTCAGTATTTCACCAAGTTCATCAATAGAATTAAGGTATTCTATGTTATCTTTTACATCCTCATACCACTTTTGATTTTCGCCTGTCACCTGTCTTTTTATTTTTTCTTCATATTCTTTAATCTGGTTCTCCAGCGATTTTACATCATTATTCAAACGTTTGTTTTGATCACTCAGAAGATCGGTTTCTTTTCTGACCTGATTTAATTTCCTGCCAAGGCTACTTTCATCAGCTTTAACAATATTTTTAAGCGTGTCCTTGATGATACTGTTATGAACGTTGTTAATCCTTCCAAGGACATTTTTCATTCTTTCGATCATTTCAATATCATTTACCATGATCTTATAAAGGTCAGAATCTATATCGTCCCTGAAACCTTCAGTAAGCGACATGGTGTCTACTTCTGACTTGATGCTTGAAATCCACTGCTCGATATCATCTGAAACAGAACCTCTTATCCCATCATCAACTGCTTTTTTTAAGTTTTTCACACTGTTATACTCAAGTTCTTTGAAGAAATCATGCTCAAGTACCATCTTAAAGCTAGAAAACCTATCTTCTATGAATGATCGGTCTTCATCCTGAAGCGTTCTCCTCTCTCCGGAAGATTCTTCATTAGTATGTTTTTCAATAAATTTTTCAATCGTAGCATATAATCTCCCCTCGGTTGCAAGCGATGTTTTTTTATCATTGAAAGTTTCTATAATTTCATCTTTAATGTGTTTGATCGATTCTACATTATAACGTACTAACTGGGGACTGGCTATAACAAATGGTGCAAAATTGGGGAGGTCTTCAAAAAGAGACTGTGCTGGATTATTATAATGCGATATTAATGTATATGAGAACGTCTCATCAAACTGTCTTAATAGTATTTCATGTTCATGGGATGCTCTTTGTTTTCCCGGATACTGCGTAACCTCCATTGGCACAAGCACGATATCTTTGAATGGAGTGTCCCGGTTCAAGCTTGCATATTCCAATTCACTGAGCATAGCAAAACTATTTGCTTTTTCATCAATACTCTCCCGTAATGTGGATAGAACTCCAAAAAGGGTAATGTTTGACGTTGGTTGAATGTTTTTGAGTTTTTTTGCCAAATCAAAAGCCATCCCGGAACCAGTTCCACCACCCAATCCAACAATAATAGCTATCTTTGTAGAAGTAAGTAAATCAATATCAAAGAGTCTTCCAGCGAGCGCCTTATAATATATCGCCTTTCCAACCGCTCTTTTTCTGTAGACTCCCTTCGAAAAATTCAACTCTGAGAAATTTTCATAACTCATGACCTTCGCAAGCCAATCTTCACCAAGTTGATCGTCATTTATCCACCATACTGATGCCCCGGTACTCTGCTTGATGTCATCTCCAATTCCAACAAGATCGAAAGGACTTTGTAAGACCATCTCCTTTGTGATTAACTTATACTCAATGTCAATTCTACCAAGCTCTTTATCTGTACTGCTTATCTCAGAACTATATTCTTCTTCTATTTTACCGATCATTTTTTTTATTTGTTCGATTTTTGTTCGGTCATAGTTCTCTTCATCAATAGCAGTATCCACAATGGTAATATTAATCATGCTGCGGCTAAACTTGGGTCGAAGTATTTCTCGAAGAACCCATTCGGTTTCAAGCATTGTATAAACAAGTTCCTTGCCAGCGCCGCCTATAGCAAATATGCGTCCTGGAAACTTTATATCTGTTTCAGCCATTACCTCACCTCTCGATCATTTAATGATGATCCGCGCAGATAACCAATAATAAAACTCGCGAGAATCAAAAATATAAAAATTGCATTTAACCAGATACTGTTTTTAATTTTTATTATTCCAAGCAGAAGAAGGTGATTTGAATATTTAATATTACTCATCTGTGAAGCAAGATTTTGGGCATCGGTGACTATCCCACGATCGAATAGTTTTCTTACATCCTGTTTCATGTAATCAAGCTCCTCCCATCTAATTTGCTGCATGGTTTCATCGAACTTCTCTTTCTTATAGATCACCAATTCAAAGAGTTTAACATCAACAACTTTTCCATTGGCATCAACTTCATAAAGTTTCAGTTTACCCTTCTGAAATTTGGTGATCACCACATCAGTTGGTTCGCATTTGATAAGGCTTTCACCACCCGGAGCCTTGCCAGCAATAGAAATACTAATACTATCTTTTCGCGGTAGTGAAGATAAATTCAAGGCGATTTTTTGTTTATACCTATCCCGACTATTTACATACTTATTTAATTCACCAAAGTCATATATTGGTTGATCGTCAGATATAAGCAATAAATTCGTCTCTAAATTAAAATATTTGGTATCTTCATAACGATAATCGCTAACTTCAATGGTAAAGTTAATCTGCTCACCTTCATGAAGCTTTTCAGGTAAGCTTCCGGACACGACTTCTACCTGCGAAGCATAAGAATTTGGAACCTGGCAGAGAATTAGTAGTAACGATAGTACAAAAAGTAATAATACAGAAATGACAGAAGCACGTCTCATTTGTATAGCTTCTTAAACTATATAATACATAAATGTTGTGCAGGATAGATAATTTTT
>RXIJ01000082.1 GCA_004212095.1 Methanosarcinales archaeon
ATGGATTGCAGGATATATTTACAACGCATAATTTTATTGCCATCTACTCACTTATTGGACTCTTGGCTTTCATCTATGCATTGACATTACTCAAATGGTGATATCATGTACGCAAAACATCTGGAACGGCTTGGGATAATCGCTGCGGTCTTGATCCTGATAGCGATGGTGTTCGCAGCCCATGGCGCGGCGGAAGACGATGAACCGGAAATCGGTTTTGATGCACCTGACTGGGTAATAGCTCCGTTTGCAGTTAATACAAAAATAAATGATATTGAAACGGATGATATAAAGGGTATGCATGGACAGTTCGATATATCCTTTGATCCCGATGTCATTAAAGTGACAAAAATCGGTCCCTGTAATGATAAGGTTGAGATAATAAACTCTGATTTAGAGAATGCAGATGAGGGTAAGATCAGTGTGGAATTCAGTGTATCTACGACTAAAGCAAATAGAGTTTTAGTGGAAGTAACATTCGATGTAGTAGGAGATGAGAAGGAAAGTTGCTACTTGGGTATATCCGGATCTATTTATCACAGAGACGGAGATGAAATCTCTGCGAAATGGACTGGCGACACGATCAACATAGGAAGTTTCGATGTTACTGTTAATGCTCCCGGACGTGTCCCTATTCACACGTTCGATGCCGACATCGATATCACTGGTGTCGAAAATCTTAGTTCAGGAGGGTTTGCGTTGTCGTTTGATCCAAGTGTGATAAATGTGACCGATGTCAAGCCTGGAAAGATCAGTGGAACAGAGATCGAGTTAGACCATTGGGAGTTCAAGAAAGATACGAACAACACAATCATAGTATTCTTCAACCCTAAGCTGGATAGCGGCGTAAATGGCTCCGGAACTCTGGCAACAGTAATTTTCGATGTGATTGGAGGGAATGGTGACAGCAGTATACTGGACATAGGTGAGGATGTCTATGCCGGCGATTTCAGCAACACAGAAAGTGACAAACTACCCATCAACTGGATCAACACTACGGTAACCATCGATAGTGCAGCACCCCTACCACCGAACGAAACCGATACCTATGTCTATGTGAGAAACCTTGATGACGATAAATTAACAGTTTTTCTCTTCATCGATGGTGATTTCATCGATGGTGGTCTCACCGATAATAAAGTTTCGTCGGGCTCCACAAAGAAATATAGTAATTACAAGTTAGAGGAAGGATTGCACACCTTTGGAATCAAATGGTACGATTTTGACACTGAGGAATGGCATGAAAAGATCAAAGAGTACAGTGTATCAGGTGAAACGGACCTTGTTGTCATCGACACCGAGGAGCATGCTGATGAAGATACCAAAATCCTCGCCCGTGTTTACGTGAAAAACCTTGATGACGATGCGTTGAACGTTTATCTATACATCGATGATAAGTACAAGAAATACGAAACAATCGAGTTTGACGATACATGCGAGTATGAAGATGATGGATACGAGTTTGACGAAGAGGCATTGCATGCGTTCAAGATCGAATGGTTCGACCCGGATACAGAGGAAGATTATGAAAAGATCATTAGAAGCTACATAACAAGTGAAGAGGCTGTGACCCTGTATGTCGAAAACCACTTACGAGCCAACTCCAGCCCCTACCCAATCAATCAAAGAAGTACAGCCGCTCCCCACAGAAACGCATATAACCGCGATGCACACAGACCTATCACTGGACGAACTCCCTGCAGATAACAATGGTTTGGAGCATAGCATCACCTCGTTGTACGTCCTGATTGGACTCATCGCAGTTGTGTTTGCGCTGCTGCAGATCAGAAGAATTTGATGTATATGAAGACGCTTCTTTATTTTTTGCTGATCGTAATCTGCATTAACATAGCCACTGCCTATGATGAGGACGATCTGGAGTGGGCATGCGGCAACTCAAAGGAACTCCACCTTGGTGAAACGATTTCGAATGGTAATTATACTGTGGAGGCTTATAATTTCCCAAGATCTGATCGGAACGAAACCCGGTTCGTCGGGATAAGGTTATACAAAGATTGTGTCCTTGTTTCGGATCAGACGCTTGTAGAAAGAGAGAATTATATTTATGATGACGAGATCAGAGTAACTATCCTTGAATTCTCAACACAACCTTCGAGGTGGACAACAGATATTCCAGAGGAACGGTGGGCAAAGATCAAGATGGAACCAATAGGTATGCCGCGTTTTGATGTGGAGTTCGAGACTGGTAAGGATGATTACTCTGCATACTCAGCTCCGATCGAGGTGGATCTTGTACTCCAGAATACAGGAGACTCTAAGGCGCACAACGTAGATGTCGATGTAGATGCGGAGGGGCTCGAAGTGATTGGTGGAAAAGCATATCACCATTGCAATAATCTTAAAAGAGGGGAGCGTCTGGACGGTAAAACCGACACACCAGCGCTCGATCCGATCACACTCCGACTCGGTGTGCCGTCAGTGATCGAGGATACGTTATTTAACATAACAGTAAACATCGAGTGCTGTGATATAAGAGGTGTAAAATATTCTTATTCCGATTCGTATCCTGTAAAAGTCTCTGGAATGTTCAAAATCTCAAAATCAATAAATGACAATATATACATAAATGAGATTGCCACAGTCACAATAACGCTCCGAAATGACGGCACACGTTCGATTGACTCAATTAAGTTGAGCGACACTCTACCGCCATACTTCGAGTTGAATGACAATTCAACTTTGCAATGGGAACTGAATCTTGGAGACGGCAAATGCAGAAGTTTTGCATATCAGTTGAAGCCCATGCAGCCGAATAAAGCGGGTTATGTTATTCCGGCTGCAATCGCGGAGTGGACTGATGACGGCAGGACATACTCCGCGCGGTCGAATTCTCCAGGTATTGCTGTATATGGTCCAAAGATAGAGTTATCAAAAACAGTAAACCCGAGTACCGGCGACGAGGATGGAATAGTGACCGTAACAATCGAAGTGAAAAATACCGGGAATGTTCTGGCAAGTGTTGATGTGGCTGATTATCTTCCTAAGACTGCTGTGCTGACAGATGGTGTGACCAGCGATGAGATGATTTTGGAGGCAGGCGAAACCCAGAGATTCAGTTACAGCATGAAAATAAACACAGCAGGTTACATCGAACTGCCGCCTGCTGTCGTGCACTTTGTTGATACGCATGATTGTAGGGGAACTGTCATTTCAGAAGAAATATCAATCACTGTGAATCCGGTAAACCAGCATGCTGCACGAACGGTCAATACTCCGGATCAAACAATTACCCCCATGGCTACTGTGAATACTATTATCAAAACAGATAAAGAATCAGGCGTAGGCTCGGTTTGTGCATTGATTGGTTTTCTCGCCGCTGTATTTGTAATTAAGGGATGTCTTATGAGATTTATTTCTTCACAAACTTCTTCAAATTTCTTATTTGAGGATAAAAAATGATAATGAGTGGAATAATAAGAACCAATAAAACTGCCAGTTTACCAGTAACTGAGTTATGAGTGATGAGGGCGATCATGGTAGGTTGCCTTTCTTTGGGCTCGAACATATATGGTATTGTTTCACCCATAAATCTACTCGTTAGATCAAGAACACCTTCGTATGAACCTTTGGCCGGTGCAAGCGATGATACACGAATCATGGTGATGTTATTTGATGAGAACCCCCCTTTCACATAGAAATATAAGACAACTCTTCGTTCGGTAACATTTCCATCTGACTCCTTTGAAACAATAAGCTTCTTTGATGAAATTGTTCCATTGAAATACCCCATTTCTTCCTTTCTGCCTTTTGATATGGAATATATTGGTTCTGCTAGCCAGCTTACATTATGCACAAGTATCTCTTCTTTACTTTCTTCCTCTATAGTATACCCAAGAGCCGGATAACAGATGACAGGGGGATGGAAACTTGAGCGATTACCTGATTGAACAATCAGGAAGAATATTGGTTGATATGATTCTGGATTGAAGTAAGCCCGCATAAGCATTACATCTGCTCCAAGGCTTTTTGCAACTCTTTCTGTGTTGTAATCCGATCCTTTCCAGCTTCCAATATACATTGGAAATGCACGCATGTGTTCATTGTTCCCGAAATCCAGCTTCCTTTCAACCATGATCTCCTTTCCAGAGGCGTGTGAAAGTTCTGTGTCAATAGTTGAGATAGATCCGGCAAAAAAGGTAGATGGTGTGGAAAAAAGCAGGATAACTACCAGAGCAAATAAAAGAAGTCCAATAATTTTTGAATATTCCTCGAAGAAACTTTTCATCTTTATCCCCTATCTTCAATGGTCCTGACTTTACATCCAGTAATTGTACTAATAATTATTAAAAATATAAATGCGATGATAAAAAGAAAAAGACTTGAAAAATCATGGAAGAATCTCATTGCTATCTCTGCACCATAATGATTTGCAAGAAGCAACAAAAGAGTAATCCTTAGAATATTTGCGATGATCGCAATCGGGACTGTTACGCACAAAAGGGCAATTTTTTTAGACGGTTGGCATTTTAAAATATAAATAAAAATTACCGCAAGTGCCAGTAAAGAAATTAGGGAGTTCATACCGCTGCATGGTAAACCAATGGTGAACGAAGCGTTTTGCAGATGAATCTCTGATCCAATTCTCGTGACCTGAACACCAAATATTTTGATAAGTAGTGTAGAATAATAGGCTGAGAGATGCTGAAGTGAGTATGCAATTTTTTTCAGTATTAGTACTGGCAATGGAATTGCAAAAATGAGAAGGGATACCGGGAATAAAAAACATCGCATCATATTTTTTCCATAAAAATAAAGGATTAGTCCGCTTGTTACAAACAAAAAAGAGAGAGCTGATAAAAAAGGAAAAAGCTTGATAAACCCGATAATATAAAGTATAAGACCTGGTATGAAGATAATCAGCCCATTTTCAAACGGTGCGGATTCAGGTTCAAAACGATGAATGTTTTTCCATGCAATAAAAATAGAGACGATCGGAATCAAGAAGCCGTGGGAGTAATAAGAGTCTGTTAGCCACACATTAACTAACCAGGTAAAACTACGAAAATATAAAATAGATAAAAATACAATTAGAAAAATCGTTATTTTTTTCATGCGTTGTAAACGAAATTTAATACTTACATCCTACAAATAGTTTATGCATACCGTCCACGCTTTTCGATCTCTCTCACGCGCTGAAACACCTGATAAGCTTCAGCAAGCATCATTCCGTATCCATTCATAAATGCTGTTTTAAGTTCTTCTGGTTTTTCGTGGCTGCTTTTTAGTGTCTGGAAGAACACATGAACATCAACACCACGAGATTCGGTGGATGTATCAAAGAAGGCAAGTCCAAAATCAATGAGATATATGCGATCCTTATAATACAGCATGTTAGAGGTTGTAAGATCCCCATGTATGATTCCACCTCGATGGAGTATTCCCACAATCTCTCCAGCTTTTCTAACAAGAGTTAAATCAATGACGTGTTTGAGTAGTGTGCCGTCGATGTGTTCCATCACAATATTAACAGTATTTAGATCATAGATAATTGGTGTGCTCACTCCAAGACGGCGTGCCGCAGACATGATTTTTGCTTCTGAACGTGTTCGTTCCTGCCTGAGTTTCAGATCAATGTCACTCAAACGGTATTTTTTCTCGATTCGATGCTTTACCACAACATCGTCGACGAGCTCAATCACTGCTTCAGCGCCTGCTGCAAGTATCATGACAGGAAATACATGCAGATATCTAATAAAAGTATTTGTGTAGTATTTGTGCCCATTTAATCGAGCAGTTGTACATAAATGTTTATATCCTGTAATGCTGCTGTAAAAGCGTATATGAAAATCGTTGTTCTTCCGGATCCACTCTGCTATGACGGCTCCCAGATTTATCCGCTGTGGGCATATAAACATTTTGAAATTCGTGGTGATTCTATTGTGCTGTTTCAAGGTGCAATGAACGTTAATTCTGAGTATATGCTTGATATTGAGGATGCAATCGATGGCAAAGCAATTTCAGGAGGTATGCTAATTCATTTCATTGTGGAACGCTTCGATTCGCCCCCGAGTATGCGCCTTGCTTACTATATGCAGAGACTGCTGATAGTGTGTATCAAAGAGCAGTTGTTAGAATATGACATAAAAACCATACGCAGTGGAGATGATCTCTTTGTAGGTGATGGTAAACTCACTGTGTCAATTGCTACTTGTGGAATCTCCAGTGAAAAAATCCACTGCGGCATAAACATTGCCACAACAGGAGTACCAGAAGGCGTCAATGCTGTAGGTTTGCAGGAGCTTGGGATAACTAACCCGATGGATGTTGCCAGAAATGCAGCAGCAGACTTTTCAAAGGAGATAAATGATATCGAGATGGACATCACCAAAACCAGAGGAATAGTATAGATAGATTGTACTTGTTCGGATTAATTATGCACGATTCTTTACCCAACTTGCATGCGTTCAAAAGATAAGATTACAAGTTTGGAATGAATAGAGAAAATCAAGAAGAAGTATAAAAACATGATAGAGTACAATGCAGACACTGCTTTTTTTCATTCATGGTTCCGAAATTATGTAAAATCTTTTTACACGAAAGATCCAAAAACACAGGAGAACATCAGACTCAAAGAAGAACACACGTTACGTGTTTGCAAGGAAATTCTACAGTTAGGTAGAGCGCTGAATCTGAATAATGATGCACTTCGCCTGGCTGAGATAATTGCATTATTTCATGACATAGGTCGTTTTGAACAATTCACGACATACGGCACTTTTAATGATCAAGTATCGGAAAACCACGCAACTCTCGGACTGAAAGTTTTAAAAGCGACAAACATATTATGCCGACTCACGAAAGCTGAGCAACCCATCATTTGTAACGCTGTAAAATATCACAATGCACGTAAAGTTCCAGACAGTGTGGATAAACTATCCGGACTGCATTCAAAATTAATACGTGATGCCGACAAACTGGACATATGGCACGTTGTGACAACTTATTATACCGAACGACACAGGCATCGCAACCCGGCATTGGAACTCGAACTTCCGGATACGCCTGAATATTCACGTTCTTTTATTGATGATATTCTTAACAACAGAGTTTCAAATTCGCATGATTTAAAAACATTTAATGACATGAAACTCCTACAACTGGGCTGGATATTTGATATTAACTTTGCACCGACATTTTTTTATATTCGAGAAAGACGGATTATTGAGAAAATCATTACCGCTCTTCCGGATACTGAAGATATACGGAAAATTCAAAACCATTTAAATGCCTATCTTGAGAAAAGAGTATCTGGGAAATTGGGCAATTCCGGATTCTCCACAATGCAATAAGTTTATGCCATCTAAGATATATCAAAAACCATAAAAACAGGCACACTCCGATTACCTGACTACCTGGCAGAATCCCTGCCTAAACAGGTGTTTTTAAATAGGGGTAGTTTATTATATCTATTATCGAATGGTGATAAAAATGGCCGGTATAAAATATAAATTTAAGGTTGAAGGTCTGGTACCGCCAAGGAATATAAGAAGAAAAAGTAAATCAATGTGGAATAATCCAACCGAAGTACCTCGACTTATAAAACTTAGAAAAGAAGCTCGTGATGCACTAAATGGGGCGCAGCCTCTCTCCCGGGACATCATATTATCTATAGAAATTCACCTGCCAGTGGGTTACAACAAACCCGGTGATCTGGATAATTTCGTTAAGGGGATTTGCGATGGGTTGATGAAATGTCCAAATCATCCTATGTTGAAACTGGATAAAACTTTTGAAAGAATTGAACACAAGAATATACATCCAAAGACTTTTGCTGTGATCGAGGATGATGAAATGATTGTTAAAATAACGGCAACAAAAGCTTTTGAAGATATTGAAGAGCCTTTTTATGAAATTGCAGTCGAGGGGAAAATCGAGCTAGCGTGAAGTCACTTATGGTGCATTTTCATTTGACGACCTGCAACCAGCAGTTGCAATTACCATGCTATCGTTCCTCTTGTCAAGTGTATCGCATGATTGGATTCGTCAAATTTTTTGTTAGTATCTTTCAACACTGACAATGTTATCCTTAAGCAGCTTGATGATTTGCTCCTTCAAACAATCTATACTTAAACATGGGGCGCGCTCCAAACCTTTAAAAATAGCATCCTCAACGACAGCACCCATTAGATCATCAAAACCAGGTCTTACCTTGATCACAAGAGAGCCTCTGGTTATGTGAGTGTGCTCCAGCAACCAATCTTTATCACCATCTGTTATCCCAATAACCGGTGTAGAAAGACGATACAATATGTCAGCAGCAATTGCTGTCGTGTCATCTCCAATGGTTACAGCAACACAGGCATTTTTTACTTTTTCAAAGGACGACTCCGCATCATGATTGATCAGAACTGCAACCATACTTTTCAAAGAACGTATTTGTCGAGTATTAACCGCCCTGTGTCTCGGGGTGCCACTTCGGATAATAGCGTTTGCAAGATCAACCTGCTTGAGTTTTTCGAGTCCGTGAACTTTTACATCGCATCCTTTAATATCTGTGACGATGCTGTTATCTGTTATCACAGTAATCTCCGGACTTCTTGCTATTCCAATAATAGTACCATTGATTTGAACAGGTTCACCTGGTAAAACCCCTTTAATGTGACGGACTATATGATTTTTACCGTATTCAAAGATTTTCTTTGCATTAAACGGATAAACAGGAAGTTTCATGGATGACGCAAGAGCTCCTGTTAATTCGCCGCAGCTTGAAGTACATCCGATTGCACCAGCACCTTCAATTAGCAGTACTGGCACATCTTTAGTTTTTATTCTACCAAGCACAAGCTCTGCGAACAGAATGCCAGTTTCAAGTGTCTTTCCATAATTTACAAGACATGCCACATCACAGCCTTCATCAATCATTCGCTGGAGAGCTATTGATGGACGTTTACGATGTCTTATGTCGATCATGTTTTCAAGTGAATGATCGATAACTGCTGTTCGTCCCATGCTTCCGCCAAGACAGCTGCTTACTTCACCAAATTCCTTAAGCAGGGTAATTGTTTTTAGTGCAAAGCCACTGTCGATCGCTTCTGCACCATGCACTACAACACCAATCCTCATAAAACAAAAATAGTGTATAATAACCATTCTATTAATGTTTTCTCTCTTGTCGATTACGCGCTATTTTGTGGTTACTTCATCCCTTCCAGTGCAATAACTTTTTGTTCATTTTAGATACCACTATTATCTGCTTCCATTTGCAAAATCATCAACGCATCGAGTGAAGTTACACATCCTTCACAGTTCATCCGGTATTATGGTGTGATTTCGCCATAAGCATGGAGTAGATACTGTGCACTGCATACAGCTTCCTTGTATAGGTCGATTGCAACTATTGGTTTGTTCAAACACACACCATGATAACCATAATATTTGGATTAATACAGACAAAATTGATTAGATGCTACGTGCGCATTATGGCATATATAATTATCTATCCTGCGGCTGTGGGGCGGAATTATGCGGGATACAGGTTCAGTAGATTATGCCAAACATTTGTACATGTAATCGCTGTATCAATCCGATCCTCCCTTCTTTGCTCCACTGTCCAGCCAAACCATC
>RXIJ01000083.1 GCA_004212095.1 Methanosarcinales archaeon
AAACTTGAAGGTATGTACACAGCAAAAAATATTGATGATGCCACAAGTATAGCACTCCGGCACACAACAACAGGGGATGTTATACTCTCGTGCGTCAAATGCTTTAGATAGTGGAGTTCTTTTCGTGATGTCGGCTCTACAAGACGGTTTTGTTTTTGGGGCACATCTCTAAGACTATATTTGTTAATTTAATAGTGTGTGATTTTTACCTTTCCCAGTCCTTCTTCTGCAAAAGCATAAAATGTTATTCAAAATATCGGCTTTTTTTATCAAAATAGGAGTGTGTTTTAAGTCAAGGTGTTTCGCCTAAGATGAAAAAGTTGGTTTCACGTTTCTCTCCAATATCTATTTATATTGCAATCAGCTTTGTAAGTAACAGGAGTGAAAAATGGAGAGCCGATTTACTGCCGTTTTTCAAAAGACGGACAAGTGGTGGATAGCCTTTGTTGAAGAATTGCCAGGTGCAAATACGCAAGGAAAAACAATTGATGAAGCTCGTGAAAATCTCAAGGAGGCTGTTGAACTGATGCTAAAATCAAACCGTGAGCTGAGTGAACGTGATCTTCTTTATCTCCCCTCCTATCTTCAATATGAATGCGAATGGCGTCTCTGATGTTCTCTAAAACCTCTTCATAGCTATCACCTTGCGTATAGCATCCCTGAAGCTCGGGGCAGAAGGCAAAATAGCCATCTACGTCCTTCTCGATCACTACCGAAATCCGATATCTTTGCATTTGCTTAAGCCCCTCTGTGGTTGTTTTCCGGAAAGTCAAGTGTTGATTTTGCCTCTGTTGTTGTGGCTTGCATTTTGTTTTTCTCCTTTTTTGATCTGATTGAGGTTGTGGGGAGGTACCATTGCCATAAGGATGGTTGCCTTTTTGTTTTCTTCTGGTTGAACTTAAAAATACCCGAAAACGTTCGAATGTTTTAGTGAGCGATGAACAACCAAAGAATGATAAAAAAACCTTTAAAAATATTAGAGAAGGATTTAATACGCATAGTCCGTATATCATAATTCATGGTAGAAGTTGGCGTTCCATTATTTAAGTGGGATCCTCTCGATTATAAGCCCGCACCAGAGTTAGTAGGTGCAACAATTAAGAGACAAATTAAAAATATTTTAAAGTCTTATACTGGATGGTACGACTCTCTTTCTGAATTAATTCAAAATGCTCTCGATTCCATAGATGCAAGAAAGAAGGAGGGCGAAGAGGACTATGTTCCTAATATTTGGATAAAAATCGATATGCAAAATAATTTAGTCTGTGTTACAGATAACGGAATCGGATTCAGCGATCAAGAATTTAAAAACTTTCTTGCTCCAAACGTTTCTTTCAAAACCAGAGAGACAAGAGGAAATAAAGGGGTAGGAGCAACTTATTTAGGCTATGGGTTTAATTTTTTGCAGATTGGGACGAAAACAAGTGATTTTTCATTTATTGGAACTATGAAAGGTGGACGAGAATGGGTAGAAGATGAATCACACACAAAACCAAGACCTCAAGTTCAAGCAGATACAGAAGCTTTACATGAAGCGTTTCAGGGAATTGACAGAGGTTCCACTTTTGCTCTTAAATTTATAGGAGATCTTATACGTCCCAAAGATTTAACATGGGTCGGAGCTTCTAATGCAGAACAATGGGGGACAGTTTTAAGAATTAAAACGCCTCTTGGAGGTATCTATTTTGATAAAGAATGTTTACTTCAGAATTGTAATCTTATGGTTATTGACGAAAGTGGAAATGAAACCCATGAAAAGATAGACGATTGCAGCTACATCTTTCCCCATAAGGTAATCTCTCATTGTATAGATTTAAAGGAAATACGCAAAAAACAACAGGAATTAATCGATAGTGGAAAAGATGATTCTAAGCTCCCTGATAGCTTTCATAAATTAAATGGTCTATATAGAAGATGGAATGCTAATGATATTATTTCAAGAGATGCCGGACTTACAGTTAGATTAGATGAAAAAGAAAAGGATTTAATAAATAAATACAATATTAACGTATATAGTTTTTTCTGCTATTCCACAGATATATGGGATAAATATAATGATGGAGTTGTAAACATAAGAAAGAATGCTAGGATTTTAAGAGGAGGTCTTCAGTTAGCTACAAATAATATGCCGCAAGGAGACCTATTAATGATTCCTCTAACCAAAAATACAGGCTTTCAAAATGTAACACATTCTGTAATCCATTTCGATGAAGCTGACCCAGACTTGGGACGAAAAGGATTCCAACCTGAATTAAGAGATCTCAGTCAAAAAATTGCCGCATCAACTATTAAGCCGTTTTCAAATTGGAAAAAACTATTAAAAACGGAAACTGGGGCGCCTCCTGATATTGTTGCAGAAAAAGCGATTTATGATTGGATAAAAGAACAAGAATACCATGAAGAGTCTCACCCTCTTGTGATTAACCGGGAAGACTTATTCCTTCCGCTCAAAGAACCATCAATAACTTCCGAACCATTAAATGAACAAGATGTGATCTCTCTATTCAATCAGTTGTTGGCCGGTGGGGTAATTCGGGGGATTAAGATAATGTCAACTAGCCAACATCAAAAATATGATGGTATTTTTAAATTTTGGACAAAAAAGCCATTTGAGAATCATATCTTTGATAAAAAAGTAAACCCTTTAGGCATTGAAAAAATTTCAGTTCCTGATGATTTTGTCTCGGCGCCAGAAATATTAGAATACAAACATAAGTTTGATGCTTTAATAGAAGAGATTGAAAAAGGAGATAAAAATGAAAGAGATATAAAGTTAGTAATTGCGTGGACTATGGGAAATCAATGGAAAAAAAGATATGACATAACTCCATTACTCCATTTTGATACCTACCATCATAGGCCTTTTCATGGAGCTACCCATATAGTAAAAGATTCATCTACAGGAGATTTGATTTTCTATGCAATTATTCTTGATGAATTAATAAAGTACATCAACTCTCCTGAAACAGTTCAAGATTATCAAAAAAAGACTTATATGGAGGAGGAGTGATGTTAAGGAATGTCACTCTCAACATTTGACTTGTAATATCAAACCCAAGCAGCACAGTAACCCCCCGCTGCACCCCATCCTCGTGAACAACGTCCTTGTATTGCTCTGCATGACCCTGCTTGTTTTCCACGTTCCGGCCAAGAGCTTCAAAGAACGGGTTAATAAATTCCTGCCTTACCTGTGTTTCGTTGTATGCTGACTTTTTATAAACATCAAGATTATACCGGAATCGTTGGGTGAGTTCTCTAACCTACTGCCTTACCTTCTCTTTATTCATTTTACCTTTTGACATTATGCTGCTTTACCTGTACCTTGACTATCAAGATTTTGTCATTTCTGCACAACGAAGTTGTGCAGTTCGTTATCTCTACTCACGTTGTGTGCAGTATCGATCGTATACCATCTCGCAGACCATGTCAACATCCTTATCTTATCTATATTGCGCTTTTCTATCTTTGCTTTTGTGTCTATACTCCTGATGAGCAGCGGAAACTGACACCGATAAACTGAATCCCCACTGGTAATTTCATTAATCAGGTTATGTTCGCCGCTCGCAACTACTATTTTGAGCTCGTTTTTATAGCCTGACATCCTCGTCGCGGAGTCGCTCAAATCTACGCTGGCTCCATCCCCCTTTCGTGTGCTTCTCCTTTACACTACTACGAACAATCTTGTAATTAACAAACGCTTCTCTGTTTGATATTCCGATAAACGTTTCCCCTGCATGGGCTAATACGATGCAAATTGTCTGATTTTGCTCTAATAGTTCCTGCATCCGGGTGGCACCAAAGACGCGGTCTATTTTCCACCCGGATTCACCTATTGGAAACGGCGGTGTTATGAGCATGCGAACCGCCCCAGGTGTTTTCATATCGTAGAAAAGTGCCATACCTGTTGGCGACTCGATCTTTTGCATCAGGTATTCAACATCCTGATCAAGTTCAATATCAAATCCATCAAGGTTGGCGAATGATTCGTTTGGGCGCAGGTAGATCGTGACAAGGTCTCTACTTCTTGACTTGATTGAGCCAACCTGTGACAAAAAGGTACAGGATTGGGCATTTGTTAACGTTACCGCTTGTTTAAAGGTTAAATTGTCACCTTTTTGTGTTTCCTCCTTCAGATTGTCAAGCGCGCGTTTGAGATTGTCCACTCTTTCTTCTGCCCTTTTCAATGCCAGACCCGCTTCCTGTCTATCAGATACCGCTTTTTTAGTTCGCACCTCTTGCTTCGATAATCGTGTAGAGAGAGATTTGTTTTCTGGTTCAAGCTCTTTAATACGTGCTTGTAGTATTTCAATCCTCTTTTTTGATTCTTTCCGATCAAAGAGCCTGTCAAACATACAAAACAACATGCAAAGTGCTTTGATAAAACTTTCGTTGGACGAGCCCCCCGGTTCTTTGTTTAACCTCCTCTTTCATCTGGCGTTCCATCTGTTTTGGTTTTCACTAACCATTATATGGTTTTAGTGTCATATATGTGTAAATAGGTGTTTCATATGGATATTATAGGCGGTTGTTCGTCCCAATTGTTGGCAAGTAGGATTGCAGAAAAAGTCGATGGGCGGCTAATACTTGCAGAATTTAAAACGTTTCCTGATGGTGAGCAGTACACTCGATTGCTTGATGCAGTGGGTGAAGAAGTAGTCATTGTGCAGAGCACCCCGACAGACCCTGATTTTATCAATCTGCTCCAGCTAATCGATGTATGCAAGGATGCTAAAATTACGGCTGTTATACCGTATATGGGTTATGCAAGGCAGGATAAGCAATTCAAAGACGGGGAAGCCATTTCTGCAAGAGCAATCGCCCGCAGCCTGGATGTTTCCCGGGTGATTACAGTAAACATTCATGAAAATTCAATCCTAAGTTATTTTAATGCTCGTGCAGAAAGTCTTGATGCAACAAACCTTCTTGCAGAACACATGCTTGATATGGATTTGTTTGATCCGGTGGTTATCTCACCGGACAGTGGCGCCATTTATCTTGCAAGAAACGCTGCAGCAGTGATGAATTCTGATTATGATTATCTTGAAAAGAAAAGGCTCAGTGGGGATACTGTGGCAATCACCCCAAAAAAACTAGATATTAAAGGAATGGATGTCATTCTTATCGATGATATGATATCTACTGGAGGAACTATGGCAGAGGCAATAGCCACGTTCAAATCAGAGACTTCAAGCCTGCATGTGGCATGCATACACCCGGTACTAACAGAAAACGCTGTGCTGCGTCTGTTTCATGCAGGCGTTAAAGACATTATTTCAACAGATACGATTGAAAAGAGTGTGAGCAAAGTGAGTGTGGCTTCGTTGATTGCATCTGCTCTTTAGTTGTCTGTATGAAGATTTTAGTTTTAACAGGCAGGCTTGCTGAACACATCGTAGAGAGGGCTGTTGATGTTGCTATAGGGGGGGACATTGATGTTTTTGTGAAAGTGGTTGATGTGGATGTCGCTTCATTTATTACAAGGAGGCATCTGGATAGTCTGGACATATCCGGTTATGATATGGTGTTGGTTCCCGGTCTTGTGTCAGGTGATTTTTCAGCTGTTGAGAAGAAATATGGTGTGCCTGTGCGACGTGGTCCAAAGCACGCAGTGGATCTCGGGTTTGTTCTGAACTTTGCAGATACAGTGGAGTTTTCACATTCTATTCCTGCCTGTGAGTTACTATCTTCAAAGAATCGTAGGAAGGCTTTTGAGACTGTGGTTCGGCTTGAAGCTGGCTCAACGTGTGCTTTTACTATCCGGGACACCAGAATTGGTGGGAATTCGCGGATGAAGGTAATGGCTGAGGTGGTTGGTGCTGATTCGTTTAGTGAGGCTGAACTTGGTCATATTATACGTCTTTTTGTGCACGAGGGCGCCGACATTATTGATCTTGGAATGTCACTGGACGCACAGGCAGAGGACGCGACAAGAGCTATGAAAACCGCAAGAAGAATATGTGACGTTCCGGTTAGTATTGACACACTTGACCCCGACCTTCTCGCTGCTTCGATTGATGCAGGCGCTAACCTTTGTCTGAGCCTCAACAGTAAAAATATGGACGCTGTTGCACCGCTTGCAGTTGATGTGCCGTGTGTAATCATACCTGACCTCAGGCATGATGCGAGTGCCAGGGCTAACATTCGAAGCCTTGAGAAGAATGTTGCTGCTGCAAAAGAGTATAAAATAAAGCATATCATCGCAGACCCGGTGCTCGATGCGATTAATCATGGCTTTTCCAAATCAGTTATACGATTTATGGAGTTTCACAGACGAAATCCGGATGTGCCATTATTTTTTGGGGTGGGCAATGTAAGCGAACTTGTTGACATTGACTCCAATGGTGTTAACGGCCTGCTCGCAGGTATCGGGTGTGAGATTGGTGCGAGTATTCTCTTTACGCCAGAGTTTAGCGATAAAAACAAGGGAAGTATCAGAGAGCTTAAGATTGCGTCAGAGATGATGATATTATCAAAATATCGCGAGAGTGCACCGAAGGATCTCGGCATTGACCTTCTTCGCTTAAAAGAAAAACGCCGCCGCCCGTTCGACATACCACCTCCTGTGTTTATACCGGTAAGAACCATGACAGGTTGGGAGCTTGATCCTGCAGGATGCGTGAAAATTAGCATCACAGAAGGAAACGTGCAGAATGGAAAAACTCTTGATGGTATTATTATCGCATCGCATAGGAACGGTGTGGTCGTGGGAAGAAACGCATCAGAAGTGCTGGATACACTGATAGATCGCGGGTTCGTGTCAACACTGCACCATGCAGGTTATCTCGGGCGCGAACTCGCACGAGCCGAACTCGCACTTAACTTTGGGCGAAGCTTTGTTCAGGATGGTGAGTTCTAACGTATATTCACGGCTTATGCAACAGCAAAAAACTCATAGCATACAACGCATGCAGAGAATGTTCTAACCACGAGAGATTTAGGCACGTCCCGCGGTTTTAACTTAACAATCGGTTTTAACCCCAGCGCTTGTAGAGATTGTGTTTTATACATAGCAGATCAAGCACGCGCCCAACCATAAAATCAATGAGATCGTCAATGGTTTTCGGCTTGTTGTAAAAAGCAGGCGATGCCGGGAGGATGCAGGCGCCAGCCTGCTTTAGCGTTATCATGTTTTGCAGATGTATGAGATTGAGTGGTGTTTCTCGTGGAAGAACAATCAGGGAACGATTATCCTTAAGACACACATCGGCAGCTCTTGCTATCAACGTGTCAGATATTCCGTTTGCAATGGAAGCTAATGTTTTCATGCTACAAGGCGCTATAATCATGCCATCATGCAGGTGTGAACCGCTTGCAACAGGCGCGGTGAAATCATCGTCACTATAAACAAAAGTCGCCAATTTGTTTATCTCTAAAAGATTTATGTTTGTTTCCAATTCTATAAGCTTTGCTGCAGAGTCTGAAACAATAAGATGCGTGGTTGTTTCTTTTTCTTTCAATACCTGTAATAATCGTATGCCATATTGTACACCACTTGCACCTGTAATTCCAACGGTTAGCTCCATGACAATCAAACAACTTATGTGTTAAAACCTATAAGTATTAACCCCCTGTCACCGTGTTTCTTCGTTGTTTCGTAATTCCTCTTTCTTTTTAGTAGTTATACCTTCCTTTGTGGCTATTTTCACTCTATAACTTTCTCCCCCTTTCCATTTATGCTCAACAGAAAAGTCCTTAGCTGATTTTGGACTGATTGCCTCCTCCTCGATTTTCTTTGGTTCGTTATTGATGTAGACTCTATCGACAGTTACTTCAAAGTCACTACTATTTCTAATTGTTATATTGATAAT
Source organism: Methanosarcinales archaeon (assembly GCA_004212095.1). Taxonomy (GTDB): domain Archaea; phylum Halobacteriota; class Methanosarcinia; order Methanosarcinales; family EX4572-44; genus Argoarchaeum. The sequence continues at coordinate 7,809 of RXIJ01000083.1, forward strand.
ATTATTACTTTTTCCAGAGAATTGAACATTTTCAATTTTTACCTGTCCTATATTTTTCTCCTCCACTTCTTCTTTTCCTGCAACTGCTCTTGATCCAAAATAAAATCCAACAACAAGACCAACAAGCTCGATGAATGCTATAACAAGCGGCTGGTTAGATATTTCATAATAAAGAGACAAAAACACTAAGATGACAAAGCCAGTAACAAGCGTGCCAGCAATAGTTCTTCTCATCTCGCCCTTATTTAAACTTTTATCAGCCCGATAGCCAAATCCAATCAAAAACACAAAGAAATTTGACGTCCGCAGAGTAAGAAAAGACAGCCCGGGAACTCTACTCAAAGATTAAGCTCGTAATATACCAGTTACTGTTATTAACCAACCTACAAAACCACATTAAACCTGCAAACTCCTTCGAAAGCTATATTTGACCTAAAGCCAAAGTAAAAACAAGCCTTAAAAACAAGATAGCTTCAGCTATCAACTTTTTTGACTAAATCAAACTCATACAACCACAAAGACCGGATAAAAATTTCAGGTCTGCTTGACAGGACATGTTCTCAGGATAAAAATCAAAGAAGTCTCAATAGAACAGAGAGATCCATCAAATTAGAAACGCGAAATTCACAGGGTAATTTGACAGCCTCAGTTGACAGCCTCAGTTGACAGCCTCAGTTGACAGCCTCAGTTGACAGCCTCAGTTGACAGCCTCAGTTGACAGCCTCTGTTTTCCAGTGGGTATATATACAATAGAACACTCATAACAAAACGTTTTTTCATTTTAGGGGCTTGACAATTGAACCATACTTATCTGATTGCTTATCTTTTTGTATTATACTGGCTTGCGATTTCTTTTTTAAATAAAAGAGGATATCTTGAAAAATATAACATCACTGCATGGGGACCAGTGTTAATGGTGCGAACGACTAAAGGCCAGAAGTTTCTTGATTTTCTTGCACAACCTAAAAAATTCTGGCGAACCTTTGCAAACATTGGTCTCCCTCTAATGTTTGTTGGTATGTTCGTAATGGTTTTCATTGTAGCGATTGCAGATTATGCTTTTATCTCTCAGATTCAAGGTGGCGGACTGCCAGAACCCGGCCAGTTCCATCAACCGAGAAACATTCTTTTAATTCCAGGGGTTAATGATTTTATACCACTAACATGGGGACTTATTGGTCTGGTGGTTACTTTAATTGTGCATGAGTTTTCACATGCCATACTCTGCAAGGTAGAAGGTATACGGGTCAAATCGCTTGGCATATTGTTGGCACCGATACCGATTGGCGCCTTTGCGGAGCCTGACGAAGAGCAGTTATTAGGTAAAAGTAAGGACGACAAGCCAATAGACAAGAAGATTGCGACCAGAAACGAGAGGGTTCGCATCCTGACTGCCGGGGTGATGGCTAATTTTGTTACTGCTTTTTTTGCCTTTGCGTTGTTTTTTATAGTTCTTGGTGCAATCGAGCCATCAGGGAACATCCTGATAACAGCTGTTGACGAGAATTCCATAGCTATAGACGCAGGAATTGAGCCTGATATGATTATAACTCAATTAAATGGTGTAAAAATTAATTCTGGCAGCGATTTTGCTATTGAAATTAGCAAAACGGATATCGATTCAACGTTGTCTCTTCAGGTGATAAAAGACGGTACGACGAAGAATATAAAGATGCCTGTGCAAAAAAATGATTTTGATCGAGCAGGTCTGGTTATTGGAGAGGTGGTGGTAGACTCTGCTGCACAGGATGCTGGAATTGCCGAGGGTGCGGTCTTACAGCAGATTGATGATACCAGAGTCCTTTCTTTTGGTGATTTTGTAGGTTTTATGAATAATACCCAAAAAGGGCAGGTGGTTCTGGTCAAGACGTTTAACAGAACAAGCGACAACTGCGAATTAGTCAATGTAACGCTTGGTGCATACCCTGGCAAATCCGATGACAATCGCGGCTTTCTTGGAGTATCTCAGCACACCGGGGGCGGTATGTTCTTTAGTGGGATTACTATCAGTGAGTTTCCGGCAAAAGAGTACCTTCATGCATTAAGAAGTATTCCTTCTATGCTAAACGGTCTCACCGGCTGGTTTATTATCTTCACCCTTCCAATTTTCGGATTTGGCGGCGAGGGTTTTCCAGGTTTTGGTGATTTATTAATTAATTTCTATGAACCTGCCGGATGGGCACAGCCTCTTGGTATCTGGACTTTCTGGATAGCAAATTCTGCTTTGTGGATTGGATGGATTAACTTTTACGTGGGACTGTTTAACTGCCTGCCTGCTGTGCCTCTTGATGGTGGGCATGTTTTTAAGGATACCTTAAGCAGCCTGTTTAATAAGATTTTTAAAAATGAAAAGAAGTCAGAGCAGATATCGCATAGAATTATTACAGTCCTTGCAGTAATGATATTTTCATCCTTCTTTTTGATCATAGCTCTGCCATGGATTTTTCAGCTTTGAACACATCTTCGACCTGTCGTTGCTAATCTCAAGGAATATATAATAATACGAACCACAAGATTAGAATAGCTTGATTACTTCGCGATCAAGAATTATATTCAAGATTCATTATTTTCGCTCGCGATCTTGCGATTTTATGTGAGTGTGGTTTTATGTTGATTTCCACAGTATTGTAGCCGCGTTCTTAATCCCGCTGTTGAAAACCAGAGAGTCTTTGTGAAAACAGGCGGTTACAAGGTCGAATTATTTCATTGTGATGCCGGTAATAGCATCCTTTTTGAAGTCGAAAACCGTTGCACTATTATTACCCTCATAGATATTAAGTGCCGAAGTGCCGGTAATTTCACCAATAACATGCGCTGTCATTCCCACCTTTTCAAAGCAGTCTATGACAACGTCTTCATTCCCTGGTGGCACGGTCAGAATGAAAGCAGTAGCAGGGTGCACCAGTAGCCATTGTCCAAGCTCCATATTTTCCGGAATTGGTATGTTTTTCAGGTCGATGTCCGCACCAACACCACTTACTTCAAGCATCATGCCAAGTGTGCCGATTATCCCCGGGTTGCTAATATCTTTACATGCGGTTGCAGTCTTAAGCCTGCCAACTTTGACAAGTGTTTGGTACATTCTTTGCACCTCACTTGCTGTTTTCGTTGTTGTCGAATCCCAGCTGTACCGCGAATTTGGACCCACTCTCCCGTCCAGGTCAACAGCTGCGATGATCGAATCGTGCTCTTTTGCTGTATCGCTTCGAAGCACGCAGTCCTTTTTTACAGTGCCTAAAATGGCAACGGAAATGGATGTGTACGATGTATCCGGATGCAGGTGCCCGCCGACAACCGGAACACCGAATTTGGCAATACCATCCCTGATCCCCACAAGAATGTCGTTGAATGTATTTTCGTCACTTGTTGAAAGTACGTCCACCATGGCAAGAGGGCGTCCCCCCATTGCTGCTATATCATTAACATTGACCAGCACAGAACTGTATCCAGCCCACCACGGGCTCGCATCAACTATTTTACCCCACACACCATCAGCAGCAAAAAGCAGGTAGTCATCACCATCAACATCCATTACAGCAGCATCATCACCAAAACCAACGATGCAATTTTTGTATTCTGCTTTTACTGATTCAAAAATGCTTGTGATGCCTGATATTTGTTTTTTACGAGTCAAGCCTTCAAATTCTCTTATTCTTCGTGCTATGTTTTCAAGCTCCAAAATGGCATACTCCTTTTGTTAGAATATTTCAAAGATAGCGCCATAGTATATCATGGTTGTGTATCAATATCCTTCCATTTCCATGATCCATGTAAAGTGACATTTTTTCTGGGTATGATGAGACTTTAGCATCTCCGAATTTATCTACACATGATGAGGAGCTGTAGTATCTGTCGAGTCCCACGCTTTTCATTTTTATGTTTATTTTTACCATCCACTTAGGATCTATTCCTGAGAGGAAACTTTTTTGGAAAAGACACACAGCCCCACACACCATAATATTTATATGTGCTTATTTACTTACTAACCATTCAGCATATTCCAGCGAAAGTGATATAAACGCGGGAGATAAATCCTATGAACAATGAACATAAAAATATCGACTGTTACGCTAAACACAGCATCTTGAAGTTTGTTTATACTAACCGAGGCTACCGGGGTTGGGTAAATGAGTGAAACCGTGATATTCGAAAAAAAATATGGTGTCGATATAGAAGATTTTTCCACAACAACAGATGTTGAAAAATTTATAGAGAAGATAACTAATAAAAAACTACACGTCACCAAACTCGAAGACCACGGCATTGCATCCAGCAGGGGCAGTGTATTTAAGATGAGAGCATATGATATAGATAATAGGTTTGATGAGACGATAAGACTATAGATGTGTAGCCAATTTTATGGATATAGATAATTTTTTTGTGTTCTATAGGACTGAATTTGTACCTGCGTATTCTGATTTGGTTGGATACATCGGCGACAAACCTCAACAGACCTTGATTGAACTCGAAAACACACTTGCCCACATATCTCAACATTTTAATCCCAGATTAGATACTAAAGACAAAGCTAAGAACCTTGAAAAGGCGTATGACCATTTAGTTCGTGTTACATTAGATTGTTATAAACTGCTTTGGGTGAATATATATGAACGACTGGAAGTGATAGATAAAAACAAATTCAATCGAAAACTTGGCCTTAATATATCAGAAGAAGACTTTCGTACCAAACTTCAAAAACTTAGAAAATTAGCACAAGAGGCTAGAAGAATAGAGATGACTTCATTGGGATTAGACCCCATAGCACCTCTTGATAAATATAAAGAAGTTGTAAAAGGTGGTTATGAGTTGATAGATACGATAGATGAAAATAAAATGCAAGAGATTAGATCACTGAAGAGATTTGTCTCTACCAAGGAATTCATAATAGGCATGGCTGTAGGAATACTCGCGGGTTTAATTTCTGGATACTTACTGTATCTGTTTATCGCATCACCAGCCCAGTAAAACATGTGCAGAACTTACATGCACACTATCACTTATCCAACTAGATTCACGACGTCCTGTGCTAAAATACAGAGCATCATGATCCGGTTTCAATAAGTATTCAGCGCGTTTGGAGAAAAAAATCAATAAAAATGAAAAGGTGAAAATGAGACCCTCAACTGATGAGTATTTTATGGAAATCGCTCGTGTGGTAGCACACCGCTCCACCTGTCTTCGAAACAAGGTAGGCGCGGTAATTGTAAAGGATAAGCACATCTT
>RXIJ01000084.1 GCA_004212095.1 Methanosarcinales archaeon
TTTTTTACCAATAGTACATATAAATAGTGTTAAAAATAAAAAATTATAAATATAAAACTTAAATTTAAGTTTTATATTTTCTCTATTATTTCAGTACCAATTTTTTTCACATAAGGCTTGTTTATCTTATCAGGCATCCAATCCGGTTTGCCCTCCGGAGCAGGCACCAATTCTTTCCATGCGTTGTATATATGAACTTTCTTTGTGCCTCTCTCTCGAAGTTGAACTTCTACTGGTTCTTCTTTTGTGCCGCCAAACCTGTTTGCAGATTTGAGTGCCGCCTGACGCGGTTGCCTGCCTGTAAACACACCACTCTCGGTGTCATCTTTTTCCCTTAATACAAATTTTCTTACATCACTCATTGATAATACCCCGACAATAATGCCTTGTTACTGTTTTCTTTCATTACATATAAATGTTATTCTCCCTAAACGGGCTTGTAAAGTTGTTAGGTGTTGGCATTGTTTCGACCTGGTTGTGTATTCAGGTATAATGTCTGCTGTTCTGTGTTTGAACGCATGAAAAAAATTAGAGTTCTGGTGTAACACCCAACAAGTTGACAGCCCCTCAATTACGTGACCGTTTCAATTTGTGTTGGTGAATTTTAATAATTTAATCGGTGTCTGAGTGTGATAAACTATTTTGGAACAAAGGAATATGTATCAAGAAGCCAGGTTGAAGTTCCGGGCTTATCAACAATTAAGGGACGTTTAGGAAGAAATAATGCGTTCTAATAGCAATATCTATTAGGTTTAGTTGGAATCATGCCACAAAGCAGTTTTGTATAGTGATCTGTTCTCGTGGTGTCGATAGTTTAATTAGTAGGAAGATATGATAATGTCTGTTGAAGCCCGGTAGTGTAGGGGTCAATCATGCGAGGCCCTGGACCTTGCGACACAGGTTCGAATCCTGTCCGGGCTATACAAATCAAATTCTTCGGGTTTTAAACCATGCCAACTATGAGTGAGAAGATACTATCCAGAGCAGCAGGTGGAAAAGTATCTGCTGATGATTTTATTGAGGCAGGAGTTGATTTTGCCATGGCACACGATGGAACCAGCGTGCTTGCTGTAAGGGCATTAAGAGAAATGAATGTTTCAAAGGTTTTTGACCCGGAGAAAATTATCATCCCTTTTGATCATCTCGCTCCTGCCAATAATGAGACCGCAGCAAACCTTCAGCATGATATTAGAAGCTGGATTAAAGAGCAGGGTATTGTGAACTATTATGATGTTGGTGAAGGAGTATGTCATCAGGTTCTACCGGAACGCGGGTTTGCACTTCCAGGGAAACTTATTATTGGAGCGGATTCTCACACCTGTACTTACGGTGCATTCGGTGCGTTTGCAACAGGTGTTGGTGCAACTGATATGGCAGAGATCTTTGCGACTGGCAGAATATGGCTCAGGGTTCCCAAAACAATTAAAGTCGTGATCAATGGCAAACTGCCAGCAGGAACATCGGCTAAGGATATGGCACTCATGGTAGTTGGAAGAATAGGATCGGACGGTGCGACCTATCAGGCAATCGAATACTATGGTGAAGCAATAGAACACCTCAACATGGATGGCAGAATGACGCTCTGCAATATGGCTATTGAGATGGGAGCAAAAAACAGCATCACAACTACTGATAAGAAAACCTTTGAATTCATAAAAAAGTGTGCAGTGGAAAACTACACCCCGGTACATGCTGACCAAAATGCTGATTACACTGTCGAATATAACATGGATGTTTCAGATCTTGAGCCACTGGTTGCATGTCCTCACCAAGTAGATAATGTCTGCCAAGTGAGTGAGGTGGTTGGCACACCTGTTGATCAGGTGTTCATCGGAACATGCACGAACGGCCGGTTAGAAGACCTTGAAGCAGCAGCAAAAATCACTAAAAACAATAAATTTTGTGTTCGCACCATTGTGATACCAGCTTCAAGACAGATACTTCTTGATGCTATGAAGGAGGGATATATCCAGGCACTCGTAAGAGCTGGAGCAATGATTGCACCACCAGGGTGCGGGCCATGTCTTGGCGCCCATCTAGGTGTGATAGGAAATGGGGAAGTATGCCTCTCAACAGCCAATCGCAACTTCAAAGGACGCATGGGAAAAGGCGGACTGATCTACCTCGCATCACCGGAAACTGCTGCAGCAAGTGCAATAAAAGGAGAGATTGCAGACCCGCGCGAAGTAAGATTGAAATCTTGCTGATTTTTGGAGATAGAGAATGGCAAAAACTACGCCTTTTGACGAACACGTGTCAAGATACGAAGATTGGTTTGAGAAAAACAAATTTGCTTTTGAATCTGAGTTTCTAGCAATAATGGGGCAACTGCCAAAAAGTAACAATGGCATTGAGATTGGTGTGGGAAGTGGTAGATTTGCAATACCATTGGGCATTAAAGTTGGGGTTGATCCATCAACAAAGATGGGTGAGACTGCCAAAAAAAAAGGCATCGAGGTCATCGACGCTGTAGCTGAAAATCTTCCTTTTTATGATTCGAAGTTTGACTTTGCATTAATGGTAACTACTATCTGCTTTGTAGACGACATAGAAGCAGCTTTTGAGGAAGCATATCGAGTGCTAAAACCCGGTGGGTTTTTGATCATTGGATTTGTTGATAGAAAAAGCCCTGTTGGGATATTATATCAGCAACATAAAAAAGAGAGTGTGTTTTACAGGATAGCTACTTTTTATACAGTAGATGAAGTTGTCTTTAACCTGAAAAAGGCAGGTTTCAAGAGTTTCAATTTTACTCAAACAATTTTCCATAATCTGGCTGAGATAAAAGATATTGAGCAAGTGAAGGAAGGCTACGGCGAAGGGTCATTTGTTGTGATCAGGGCAGCAAAATGAGTAACGAGGAAAGGCACTGATCAAAGTTTGGGGAAAAACGTGAAAAATGAACATCTTCTAAATAGTTGCAACTCCTGATTCGAGACTGTTTAGATATTGTTGAACCTCTCCTTTTTTATATCCATTCTTTCTTGCAATTCTAACCAGTGCCTTGTAAACACCGCTGCTGTATTGTGCTGCTTTTTTATGAGCCCACACAAGCTCTTCCGGTAGTCCAAGTGATTGTGCAGTCTTTCTGAGGATATATTTTCGAATGTTGTTTTTTATCTTTAATTCAACTGGTATTTTGCAAACAAAGTCTGTAAACTTGCAATCAAGAAAAGGCAGTCTAAGTTCAACTCTATTTGCCATTGAAGATTTGTAGTCTCTATCGAGACTTACATGCGCCATTTGATGAAAGTCCTTCATCAAGTTTCTTCCAAGCTCTGCACTATCCATTGATTCGTAGCGTTTATATCCGGCAAAAAGCTCATCAGCACCCTGGCCACTGCACACCACCTCGTAGCCTTTATAATGGGCTTCCCTTGCTGCAATATATAACGGAAAGGCGATACTCACATCAAAGAAATCGGTAGACCCAATAACTGATAGCAGTTCTGGCAGCGTCCGTTCAATCTCACTTTCACTGAGATGATATATGTGCAGTTGTTCGCTCATCCGGAGTGCTGCTGCTGCATTTGGGGCTGCTGCTCTGTCATGTGAAGAGTTTAGGCTTGTAGTGAAGAGTTCGACAGTACACACTTTATCAAGCAGATAAGCAATGAGGCTGCTGTCAACACCCCCGGAGAATGCAATTGCAGTTTTTGGAAAGCTCAGCTTCTTTACACTTTGAACAAGAAGTTTTGACAGTATTTCAATCGTTTCTTCTTCAGTTAGATTATTCCTTTCTGGAACTCTGGCGATACGGCACATATTTTGTGATCTATGATCTGTAAGATATTATAATTGTTTACCCCGAGCTTTCTTCGATTTGTTTTATCTGGTCGATGATGCTTCGATATCTCTCATTGATTCTCCCGACTACATCGATGTTTTTCTGATGCGTTGGTATCTGTATTAAAGCGCCAGTTGTAGCATTAATTTCATCTGTTGTGATACTGTAGTCCGGGGCTAATTTTTTGCCTTTTGCCGAGATTGGGAGACGAAGCTCTTTTGCAATCTCCACCGCCATATTCGTAGAGGGTGAAACAGCAGTCGTGAGACTTATTGTCTTATCAATGTATTGTTCCTTCATCTCAGCTATCTCAGCTATTTTTTCATTGATTGTTTTTTCTTTCGCAAAATTTTTTAGTTTTTTCATTGATTCGATTAAATCTTTGAATGTTGAAGCGCTGACCTCTATTATCTCACCTGTAAAATATTCTCTCAAACGATCAGCATATCCCCTGCTGATTACTACTACCGTTGCATCAATCAGTTCTGTCACACTCTCCGGACTGGTGTAGAGTTTGTCTGAAACCTGAAATTGTTTAATACCACAGTACGTAAGGAGACTTTCGTACATGGGGGTTGTTATGATGGATGGTTTTTTGTGAAGCCACCGATCCAGTCCAACATTTTGTTCCTTTGCAAGCTCGATAATTTTCTGTTTAATTTCTTGTTGGTTATTGATTTTAAGGTTAAAGTAATCTGCAAAAGCTTCACCCGTGGTTAATATAAATGTTCTGCCATGACGCTCTGGTGTGATGAGATTTTTTTGTTTTAGTTCAGATAAATGGTCATAAATAGCGTTTCCCCTGATTTGTACAAGTTTTGATTGTGTTACAGGCTGATGGTAGGCGATCATGGCGAGTGTTCTTAATGCCGGCGATGATATCTCCTTTGGCGATACGGTTTTAACATGATTTGAATATTCTGGTTTTAGCTGCATTACATATTTTTTGTCAAGCTCCACTATTTCGAGAGCTGTGTCGCGCTGTTGATACTCAAAGATGAGATTTTCTACTGCCTTTCTGGCTCTTCTAAGACTACCTACAATTTTTTTAAGTGTAGCATCGCTAACAGGTTTTCCGGCCACGAAAAGCGCGGCTTCAACTATATTCTCATCCTGCATTTCATTACACCTGCACAACTTCGTTGTGCAGAAAATATCGTGTGATGGATTCAACCAACCTCTCATCCTGCATTTCGTTACACCCTGTACCTGTTTATCTATACCCTGTACCTGATTGTTTTCTGTAAACGTAGTTTAAAGTTCTTTACACCTTTGCATACTTATAAATCCAAAGTTCTCCAAATAGTTCTGGCTGCTCAAGCCATATTTTTCTCTCTCCTGCAAGAAATAACAATGCAATAAAAGTCATTATTTTATCATCATCACTTTGTAATAAAAGCTCGTTGAAATTGACATTGCTCCCGTTCTTGAACAGTTCGTCCAGTTTTTTATAGATCTGGGCTACTTTTTTTTCAATACTTTCTTCATGAGCTATACCGATTACTTCATCGGTATCTATTTTTTTTATATTTATTTTTTTGTCAGGTACACGCCCCTGTCTACGTCTCTCCACCACCTCAGCTTTTTTAAGTTCTGCTATCAGTTCATCCAGTGTGGCAGACCTTATTGATTTATGTCGCATTGGAGGTGTTGGAACTGGGAAATTCGCTGCATCAGCGAACTCTGCCCCATCGAAGAAATCATCATCTTCATCTTCTGGCAGGTCTGGCTCAATTAAGGTGTCTGATTTCATTTTCAAAAGCACTGAAGCATAAAAAAGTGTTCTGCCAGATATTCTAAGATCCAGCAGTTCAAGCTGTTCAATTCTTTTTAAAAATCGATCAGTGACTTCTACGATATCAATATGCCATGGATCTATTTCATCATTTTTTGCCATGTTAAAAAGAATTTCAGTAGGATCCTGTTGCACATCTAACATAAAATTATGAATTCCTAAATATGTTATACATTGTTTTATCATTTCATTATATAAACCTGTCGGATATCAAAAGTGATCACATTGCGTGGTGTTGCGGCTGAAACATTGGAATATCTCTCATATTCAAACACCGGGCGGCGTCCACAAGACTCAAATCGACAATAGCTTCAAAACAGTGTCAACACCAGAAGACGTGACAATACCGATAAGGGGACTTTTTGTATAAAGTTGGATAATCACTCGACTTTCTACACAGATTCCTCACTTTCTACACAGAAATTAAAATTTGGTTTAATTCCAAGTTCAAACATCTCACGAATTACGACACAGATGTTATGACATATCACCTTGCACAATACTTCATTTACCTGTGCAGTCCATGATTTGCTTTTAACAGAATCCCCAAATTTTGATTTTATCATGTGCATCGTGGTTTCAACGTTACTTCTCTTATGGTAATGTTCATAAAATTCTTCGTTATTCATAATGAAATAGTAATACATCTTTTTTCATACACTGCCACTTCCTCTTGCTTCATTATTCTCTTTGAAGGGGATATACGGAGTTGCACCCAACCCATCCATGGCATCCAGATTCTTCTTTCGGAGATATGCCTTATCCGCACTTACTTCTTTCATATCGAAATGTTCTGCCGTTGTTTTCATAAGTTCAATTAATTGTGGTGAATCATTATCAAATTCAGATGTGACCTTTACACTGGTGATTATAGTCAAACACCTAACATTCAGGACTTTTAAATGTGTGGCGCAAATTTATTAATCCATGATTTAGCGTAACTTAATTTCTTTGGACATTCAAAGAATATCTTTGATATTACACGCTTCAATTTTTGAGTATTAGATGTTGTTTGTGGGGATGATTCGTCAAAAAATCCTATTATGTCTTTATCAGTTACTTCTGGCAATCTTTTTTTAAAATACCCTCAGCATCTTTTGGTTTTCGATAATCGAATGAATATGGCTTAGCAATAATTCATTCCAAATCCACCTAATATTATACGAACCTGTTTTGCACTATATTCTACATCGAATTTCTTGGAAATTAACAGTTGTACATCTTTTGTTGTCCAATTGCTATTATCTTCAAGAATCTTTTTTAGTTTCTCTTTTTGGGAAGCTGTTAGTTTTGATGGTCGGCCACCAGCAAATTTTGGTATTCTTTATCTCAATCGTTCTTGCCAAATATAACCTGTGTTCTTGCTGACACAAACAAAATCCGAAGCCACTTCAACACTTTTACCGTTGTATCTATGCTTGATAAAATATAGCCTCTTCAACACTGTTGTATCCATCTTAAGATGTTTGATGCGTTTGGATAAATCTTGAACCGTCAGATGTCTCTTTAAATCTTAAATGTTTGGTTCGTGACTATATATTACAAACATTCCTACAGATCGACTTGATGCTGAGGATATAGCAGTTCTATATTTGGCAAGATGGGAAATAGAACTGATCTTTAAAGAACTCAAAAACAGATACGGAATTGACATTTTGCCCTTTTCAAATCCACAAATAATAAAAGTACTCTTATGGGTGGGGATATTAGCACTGATAATATCAAGGCGTGTATACCTTTTGGTTTTCTCGGCCAATCTCGAAAATGCGCCAAGATATGCCCACTTGAGATGGGCCATATTTGTTGAAAAAGCACACCGACTCTTTGATGCCATTCTCAATTATTCAGATATTGATGCAAGCCTTATGGAGCTATTTGAAGTTTATCAAAGTCAAGCGATTGATCCGAACGTAAATCAGAAGAGATTAATGGATGAATGGAGAACTTAACCGATCACGCATGGAATCATGCCACAAAGCAACTGATCCAAAAGAACTAAAAAGAGTTTATGTTCGGTCTTGGAGTGTTTCAACCTCTTCAACAAGCTTTTTACCTGTTGCAACTTCATCGACACTGTGTATCGCAGCACCAAACTGCTCGATAACAGTTTTTACCTCATCGAATATTACATCATCACCTTCAATCGTAATTTTCACGTTTTCGGTCTCCTGATCCACTTCATACAAGCTTAAATTAACACCAGTCACATGATTCAAACTACTTACAGCAACACACAAATCGATAGATGTTGGTCGATGGGGTTTCAATACATCAAGAACCAGACGTTTGATACCAGACACAAATAGATCACCTTCTCGTTTTGGTGTTCATGCTTAATAATTATTGCGGTTCAAGGTGACCGTTTCAATTTGTGTTGGTGAATTTTAATAAGTTAATCGGTGTCTGGATGTAATACCATGTTTTGGGATTTATTATACGAAAAAAATAATCTACAGCTACAATTAAGCGATTTT
>RXIJ01000085.1 GCA_004212095.1 Methanosarcinales archaeon
GATGGGTGTGCTTGCTTCTGCTTTTGGCTCGGTATTTCAGCAGTATCAAACTATACTTTATATTACCGGTGGGATTCTGATTGTATTTCTTGGCATATATATGATATTTGATGTGATAGAACAAAAAATTCGTGCACTTGTGCCAGACACAGGAACCGGTGTGATCAGGAGACTTTCTGCGACCAATGGCGGAGGAGTGGCTGGGGGTTTCGTACTCGGTTTTTCGCTTGGTATTGTCTGGACACCCTGCATCGGTCCAATACTTGGTGCGATACTTACAATGGTAGCAGTGGAAGGAGACATACTTTATGGGGGCTTCCTTTTAGTTATCTATTCTCTGGGACTGGGGCTGCCTCTTCTTGTGATTGCATACACCTCACGTTTCACATTAAAACCATTTGTTAAATACAGTTTGATTATTAGAAGAGTTTCCGGGATTGTACTGGTGCTGGCAGGACTTTATTTTATATCCAGTTATCTTTTCCTGTTTTTTTAACGTATAAGAAAATATAAATGCACCTTGTTCTATTGCTACCGAACTTTGATACATGGTGATAATATATCACACATTATTTTCTTGCACTCGACTACTTCGTAGTCGAGAGTTACCAGTTTTTTGCACTCGATTGCTGGCGCAATCGAGAATCGGCCGTTAACCGTTATTTTCTGCACAACGAAGTTGTGCAGTGTTTCTCGTACTTGAGAGTTATCTCTGCACACGAAGTGTACAGTGCTGAGGTGCTACTGTTAATAGCGAGAATGGTTACGATCAAGGAGGCGTGGTTGACTTTATACTCACCCATATCTCTTTTATCGCATCCGATACTGCGCAATTGGAGAATTCAACAACTGGCATGCCTGCGACCATCGCATCTGTAACCACCGGATCATAAGGAATATTTCTAACAATTGCAACCTCATGCTCCTGGCAGAACTCAGTGATCCTCCTGCTATTTTCTTCATTGATGTCACACTTGTTGATGCAGACAACAGTTGCAATCCCAAAATGCCTGGTCACATCCATGATTCGCTTGAGGTCGTGCAGTCCCGACATCGTTGGTTCGGTAACAACAAGTGCAAGATCTACTCCGGTTAGGGATGCAATCACCGGGCAGCCGATTCCTGGTGATCCATCAATCAGGATAAGGTCAGATTCTTCCTCTTCTGCAACCCGTTGTGCACTGTTCCTGACAACGGTTACCAGTTTTCCGGATGTTTCTTCTGCAACATTTAACTGTGCATGTGCCATTGTTCCATATTTCGTTTTTGAGATGAATGCATGACCTGAGATGCGTTCTGTAAGAGTGATCGCATCCTGATCGCACACGAAGGCACATACGCCACAGCCCTCGCAGCGCGCCGGGTTGACTACATAACCAGATTCGGTGTCAGATATTGCCTTAAATCTGCATGTTTCTTCGCATTTCCCGCATTCTATACATTTTGTTTTATCCATTGCTGCAACTTTTAAGCCTCTGAACTCCTCTTTTCTTATGATTTCCGGATGCAGTATCAAATGGAGATCAGGTGCGTCCACATCGCAGTCAGCAATAACAACGTTTTTTGCAAGGGCTGCGAACGATGCTACAAGTGTTGTTTTCCCTGTGCCGCCTTTTCCACTAATGATTGTTATCTGTTTCATAATTTCCCCCCAATTTCATCAATCATTCCTGTAAACTGTGTCTTCCATGTAGGGATTACATTCACAAACGGCAGGCCTTTCGAATAATACTCTGCGATCTTCTTATCATAGGGAATCTCAAGCAAGATCGGAATCGCTTCTTCTTCGCAGTAGTTGTAGACATTCTTGTCCCCGATCCCCGCTTTATTTATGACCACGCCAGAAGGAATCTTTAGAACTTTAAGCACCTCTACTATCAGTTTCAGATCGTACAGCCCAAACGGTGTCGGTTCTGTCACAAGAATGCAGTAATCGCTACCTGAAACTGCTGCAATCACCGGGCACGCTGTTCCAGGAGGCGCATCAATAATTACAGTCTTTCCTGAATCGACATGCTCTTTAACCTGGTCTATCAATGATGTTGCCATCACCTCACCAATATTCAGCAGCCCGTACACGAGTTCCACGTTGTTGCCACTTCTCCCCCTCTTGATAACACCGATCTCACGTGGCATCTCGCTGATCGCATCCCGCGGGCAGACCATTCTACATAAACCACAGCCATGACACAGTTCAGGAAACACCATAACCTGTGTTGGCAGCACAACTATCGCGTTGTATTCACATTCAGATGCACATTTTCCACAGTAGTCACACAAATCATTATTAACCACTGGCATAAGCACGTCTGCCGACTTCACATCCCCTATCTCCGGTTTAAGGAAAATGTGTGCATTTGGTTCTTCGACATCACAATCCAGTAACTGTATATTCGAGAGCGACAGTGCAAGATTTACAGCCACTGTAGTTTTTCCTGTGCCGCCCTTCCCACTTGCTATTGATATGATCATTGGTTTAGATCTCTTTTGATTTAGTGATTGATATTCTGTCATTTAAGTTGTGCCACCGGGTGTGTCATGGGGATGCTTATTATAGGGGCCCCTGTGTAAAGAGGTTTATCCACTGTAAAGCCTTGTAGTCTCAACCGGGACTTGAACCCTGGGTCTGAGGCTCCGCAGGCTTCAAGGATATCCGCTACCCTATTGGACTACTTGGGTGAATACATTATACCTTTATTAAATATTGTGTTCTGCACAAAACGTGCTTAGAAATAACAACTCTTATGGAAACCGGTTCCGTCTCTGGGGCTCATAATAACCTCATGGCTGTTTCCCAGGTTGTTTGGTTCAGGTGTCTACAGGTGTCATCGTTAAAGGAAGCAACACAACTCTGCTAGAGGGGGTTTACGTTGTTTACAGGTATGGTGTGGAATGTTTCCTTCAGTACTTCGTAGATTATGTTCATATCGATCTCTGCGATCTCACTCCATGTGCGCAATCTCTCTGTTAGTCTGGTCAAGGTGAGCTGATCCTGTGCCATGCAGACTGCAATGATCGCATGTGTTGGTCCAAGTGATAAGGCTACGAAAACGAAATCACGATGTGCTGCAAGTTTTTCTGCTGTTTTCCTGACATCCGCACCTGGTATAAGTTTTATTCCGAGTGAAAATACACTGGTGTATCCGAACCTGCATGGGTCCATCAGTGCCTGAATTTTCATGTATCCTTCTTCTTCGAGCTTTAGACGCCGTCTTTTTGCTGTGTCGTGTGAGACGCCGATTTTTTTTGAAAGTTCAACATCTGTTATTCGCCCGTTCTCCTGCAGCAACATTATGATCTTTCTGTCAACTTCATCCAGCATAATTACACCTATTATTGCGAATTTTTAGCACATAATTTTAAATATGTGCAATTACTATGTGATGTATCGCTTTGATATAATAAGTTTTCTAATGGATAGATGAAATGCCAACACTCTTCGATAAAGTCTTAATAGCAATTGCACGGTATCAAAAAAAGTACACGCGTGAGCTTTTGATAGTTATAATTCTGATAACTATATTACTTGGCAGCGGGCTCAAGGATATGACGATCAACTCGGATATTCGCTCTGAGATGCCAGGATATCTTCCGATCTTCAAGTTGAATGACAAGATAAATGATAATTTTGGCGGACAGGATATGGTTGTAATTGCGGTAAAGATTGACGAGTCTGTAAATTCCAAAAAAGCGGTGCGTGATGTACGCGATTCACGGGTAATAGAATCTCTTTTGTTTCTTGACGAGAGTCTCAGAGATGAGAGCATGGTTCAAAGTGTCACATCTCCTGCAAGTTTTTTCCGTTCCATGGATGAGATATCAAATGATAATGTCTCACAGGTGATTGAAAAAAATCCGGCGATTGAAAAATTTTTTAGTCGCGATTATCGCATGACTTTGGTGTATATCTCAGCAGATATTGGTTCTGATGATGTGAAAATTCAAAGTTTTATTGATATCGTGCACGAGAAGATTGACTATACTCCAAAACCTCCTGGGGTAAAGTTTGGCATCACCGGAAGTCCGGTTCTTCGTGCATCCATCTTTGATCTTTTGAAAAGTGATGCTCTAACCACATTGTTGATTGCAGCGTGCATTATACTATTGTTGCTGTTTGTGATGGAGCAATCCTTCACACGTGGACTGCTGATATTTATCCCACTTTCGCTTGGACTTATCTGGACAATGGGCACACTTGGCTGGCTTGGCATACCACTTTCTATTGCCACGGTATGTCTGAGTTCGATGATCCTTGGACTTGGAGTGGAATACGGCGTGTTTATGGTTACAAGATACAAGGAGGAACGGGATAAGGGACGAAACCAGAGCGACTCTGTTGAAACTGCTGTTCATGGAATTGGCACAGCAATTATAGGTTCAGGCCTAACTACTATTGTAGGCTTTGGTGCGCTGTCACTTTCCTCTGTACCGATGATACAGCATCTTGGGCAGACCCTTGCACTTGGGATATTCTACTCGCTCATGGCTGCACTTTTTGCTAATCCTGTGCTAATGATACTTGAAGAAGACTTCGAGCACAACAGAACTGAAAAATTGTTAAAAAAATTTGCTTCTAAACGGGAAATACATGCGAGGCGGCCCAGGTGATACAGGACTATATTGATAGATATGCTCACTTTGTCGCACATCATCCGTACCTCATAGTGCTGTTTGTCATACTGTTATCTTCCTTCGCATTTGTGATGATGAGCACTGTTACAACTGAAAAAACCAATATTGAAGACTACCTTCCGGAAGATATCGGGGCGATTGCTACATTATTTGACATAGAGGATAAGTTTGGAAGCGTAGACTCTGTATATATCGTGGTTGAAATAGACCCCGCATACAGTGGCTCAGATGAAACAAGAGATCTTCGCGATCCTCAGATACTACGATATGTTGAACAAATCTCACAGTTAGCCAGGCATACAGAAGATGTGGTGGAAGTTTCAAGTGCCTCAACGACGATAAAAAGTATCAATGATGGAAAACTTCCACAATCTCTTAGGAAGATTAGGGAACTCACCAGTAAAAACGGCTTGTTGGATGGGTATATCAGCGATGATTACACAATGTCTCTTGTTAAGATACGTTTAATAGATATTGATGCGGACCTTGAGAGTATTGAGCTTGAGCTTGAAAAAATCATCCACTCCACTCCACACCCGGCCGGGATAAAAGTGAGTCTTTGCGGGTCATCAATGGAAGGACAGGCGATGGAAAATGCTATTAAGCCAGATATGAAACGAACTTCCACTTATTCGCTTATAGGGATTCTTATTGTCGTTTTGGTGTTGTTTCGATCTCCAAAATATGGATTCATTCCACTCACAACCATTTTGTTTGGAACTCTGTGGGCAATGGGTTATGTTGGGCTTACAGGCATGGGTTTAACGTCAAATACATCAGGAGTGATTTCCATGATCATGGGCATCGGCATTGACTTTGGCATACAGATAACAACTCGCTATCGCTTTGAACGTGCACATCAACTTCCCCCGGATGCAATGGAACTCACACTAAGGAAAGTGATTATGCCAATGTTTATTACAACACTTGCCGCACTTATCGGTTTCCAGGCAATGTCGATGGGACAGCTAACTTTCATGGGAGCTATGGGTACGATGATGAGCTATGGTGTAGCTGCATGTATGGTGGCAGCGATAACAGCTGTACCATCTTTTATATTAATAGCAGATACCCTGAGTATATCCAAAATATTTACAATATTTACAAAAAATTAAAATGGAGATATATTATGAAAAAATTATTAAACAAAATATTAACAATCCTTGTACTGGTTTTCTGCATTGGCATTCTTGTTCTACCGGCAGAAAGTACTCCAATTATTGGGAAGGTTGGAAGCACTGTCCATGTGTACCTTATGAACCAAGATCCTGACCCGGCAGACTCCGGTAAATATCTTGACCTTCGCTGGAGGGTTGTCGTTACCAAGGTTGGAACGATCGATAACCTTGAATTTTATCTCGATGCAGGCTATCCATTTCTCTTTGAGGCAGGGGATAGTCCAAAGAAGAGTCTTGGCAAAGTTGTTCCAAGCAATGAAATGGAAGAGTACTATGTGCTTCACTATAAGCTCAAGGTGGCAGATAACGCTCTTAAAGGCGAACATAATGTAAGCCTGCGCTGGAATGACGGCAGCGGGGGTTATACAAAAAAATACTTCACACTTTACGTAGACCCAAGCAAATCAGATTTTACGATCGGAGCGCTTCGTACCTCGCCAGAACGCCTCGTGCAGGACACATATGAAGCATTGCTCAAAGCTGACATTGCAAACATCGGTGAAGAGGATGCAGAGAATGTGAAGGCATCGCTATCTTTGCCAGAAGGTTTTGACGCAAGCTATGCGTACTCTGATGAAGATGCACTTGGCACAATCAATGAAAGTGAGAGTAAAACCGCACACTTCTACATCGACACAGCGGAAGGACTTCAACCAGGTGATTACAACGCCACAATCACCATCACTTACAAAGAAGATGACGATGAAGACAGCCAGTACAGAACAAAACTCCTGCCCCTTAACATTCCAATCAAAGGCTCGCCCTATCTGGTGATAGAATCAGTAGAAACAAGCCCGACAGAAGTATATCCTGGCACATACGCAAGTCTTCTGATAAACGTTAAAAACACTGGAAGCGAGGAAGTTGATGCAGCAAGCCTTCGCGTGTTCAAGGATTCAACACAACCGTTTGATTTTGATGAAAAATCAGACTTCATAGGAAAACTTAAACCAGGTGAAAGTGGTGAAGCGTTGATACGCGTGCAGGTCAAAGAAGATGCACCTCCAAAGAAATACCTCTTTGATGTGGAACTGCGGGGAGTTGAGACAAACAAGGACACGGTTGTATTATTTTCACGAACAGCGCCACTGGTGGTTTGTCCAGCAAAAGAATCATCTACATCGCTACTGCTTCCGATAATAAGTACTATAACGGCAGCTCTAGTAGTTGGAATTGTGTTGTATAAAAAAAGAAAAAAATAATTTAAGAGATATTATTCCTATCTGGTTTGAGCCATATCAAACGTGTTAAAATTCTGTTCACACTGGATCCATAATATAGTCAAACACCTAAACATTCAGGATTTCTGAATGTGTGGCGCAAATTTATTAATCCATGATTTAGCGTAACTTAATTTCTTTAGACATTCAAAGAATATCTTTGATCTTACACGCTTCAATACATCCAGGTTTTTTATGAACGTTTTTGAAATCTCCCTTTTTGCATCTTTTCGGACATATTCAATTGGATTCGAGATCCGGGAGATATGAGGGAAGGTACACAAGTACAATATCCGGTTTCTTCGCACATTCCCGTACTATTTTTGCCTTGTGAGAACTAAAGTTATCCGGTATTGTGATAATCCTTCCTTTCGGGTTTGCCTTTCGACCGTTTTAAGAAACATCGGATATCCTCCTTTTTTGAACGCTTACGAAAACAATAACTGATCGTCCGTTTATTGGATAAAAACTAAAGGTACTTGCTCTAAGTTTACTGGTATTTTTTATAGATGACCGTTTTTCCAAATGACCAGAGTTTTTTAGTATTAGATGTTGTTTGTGGGGATTATTCGTCAAAAAATCCTATTATGTCTTTATCAGTTAATTCTGGCAATCTTTTTTTAAAATATACTCTGCATATTTTGGTTTTCGATAATCGAATGAATATGGCTTAGCAATAATTCATTTTAAATCCACCTAATATTATGCGAACCTGTTTTGCACTATATTCCACATCGAATTTCTTGGAAATTAACAGTTGTACATCTTTTGTTGTCCAATTGCCATTATCTTCAAGAATCTTTTTTAATTTCTTTTTTTGGGAAGCTGCTAGTTTTGGTGGTCGGCCACCAGCAAATTTTGGTATTCTTTATTCCAATCGTTCTTGCCAAATATAACCTGTGTTCTTGCTGACACCAACAAAATCCGAAGCCACTTCAACATATCTATACTTGATAAAATATAGCCTCTTCAACACCGTTGTATCCTTCTTAATATGTTTGATGCGTTTGGACAAATCTT
>RXIJ01000086.1 GCA_004212095.1 Methanosarcinales archaeon
AGGAAAACTTTTGGCATGGTTAAGGTGTATTCGCCACGGGCTTCAAGAAAGGAAAGTGCTGAAGTGTATATTGTCGGAAAAAACATCATCCAAAAATCAGGATTGCCTTCATAACTGCCATACAGTGTCATCAACCAATAGTAGCAACAGGTTGAGGCGTATCCAAAACAATACCCATTCCTCAGGTACTTATTCTAATCTTTGAGATCCTTCAAGAGAATAATGAGTCTCTGTATACCATCGTGTTGCAGTGATCAAAACACCGAAGATTTTTTGATATTTCGAAATAAGGTACTGGAAAATTATCTCGGAAATTTTGATGCCAACAGAGTAAAAAAAGAGTCGAAAACGCCACTCAGAGATTAATCTCGTAATATATCAGTTGTTGCTACTGGAAACTTATAGTATCAACAAACCACAAGGTTTTATAACTTTTAGCTATAAAGAGAGTTGTATGATTGAGCAAAGTCACATAACCGGATGTTTGGATAATTATGATTATGAAAAGATAAAAATTGGTGTACTCGCATCCCACTCCGCTATTGATGTGTGTGATGGTGCAATAGAAGAGGGTTTTCACACGGTTGCTGTGTGTCAAAAAGGACGTGATAAAACTTATTCAAAATATTTCAAATCAAAACGCAGTAATGATGGAACCGTTACCCGTGGTGTAGTGGACGAGGCTGTTGTCTATGAGAAATTTAATGAAATATTAAAACCTAAAAACCAGCAGGCTTTGCTGGATGACAATGTATTGTTTGTGCCAAATCGTTCATTTACTTCATACTGTGGAATCGATGCAGTTGAAAATCAGTTTCATGTGCCTCTTGTCGGCAGCAGGAATCTGCTCAGAAGCGAGGAAAGAGGAGATGAACGCGACTACTACTGGCTGCTCGATAAAGCAGGGCTTCCATACCCGGAAAAACTGGATGGCCCTGAAGAAATTGACGAACTGTGTATTATTAAACTACCTCACGCAGTAAAAAAACTCGAACGCGGATTCTTTACAGCAGCAAGCTACCAGGAATACATCGATAAATCAGAATTATTATCCAGGCAAGGAATCATCACAGAGGAAGCACTTGAACATGCCAGAATCGAGCGATATGTAATAGGCCCAGTATTCAACCTTGATTTTTTTTATTCGCCTCTCGAAAAAGAAAGATCACCAATCGAATTGCTTGGAATCGACTGGCGTTTTGAGACAAGCCTCGATGGACATGTTCGCCTGCCTGCACCACAGCAGATAAGCCTGTCACAAAGCCAGATAGCACCGGAGTATACCGTGTGTGGACACAACACAGCTACACTACGGGAATCACTGCTTGATGAAGCTTTTCGATTAGCTGAAGACTATGTGAAGGCTGCCAAAAGATACTATGACCCGGGGATTATAGGACCATTCTGCCTTCAAACATGTGTGGACAAGGACCTAAACTTCTACATTTATGATGTTGCACCACGTATTGGTGGCGGCACGAACGTGCATGTGTCAGTTGGACACCCTTACGGCAACACACTCTGGAGAAAACCGATGAGTACTGGCAGACGAATTGCCGTAGAAATACGAAGTGCCATAGACACCGATCAGCTTGAAAAAATAGTCACATAGAAACGGATGTATTTGTAAAAACATCAACATATTGAGCACTGAAGAACAACTTTGCAGTCTCACCATACAAATCCTTATAAGCCGTAAACACCATTTTTAATCTGGTGATATTATGGAACAATATCTGATACCATTAGTAATTATAGTAGTGCTCGTGTTTGCGAGTACTGTAAAGATCGTCCAGGAGTACGAGCGCGGCGTGATATTCCGTCTTGGGAGACTGGTCGGTGCAAGAGGACCAGGACTCTTCTTCGTAATCCCAATACTCGAGACTATGAAGAAGATCGACCTCAGGACGATTGTGCTTGATATACCGCCGCAAGAGGTCATCACAAGGGATAACGTGACCTCACGGGTGAATGCTGTGGTGTATTACCGGGTGATGGACCCAAGTAAAGCAGTGGTGCAGGTTGAGCACTATCCAACTGCAACCGCGCAAATGGCGCTCACAACGCTTCGGGGTGTGATCGGGCAGGTGGAACTTGATGAGGTTCTTTCCGAGCGGGATAAGATCAACAAGCAGCTGCAGGAGATCATCGATGAGTCAACTGATCCATGGGGAATTAAGGTTTCAGCCGTCGAGATCAAGGATGTCGAACTGCCAGAGGCGATGCAGCGTGCGATGGCCTCACAGGCAGAGGCAGAGAGAAACAGGCGTGCACGGATCATCAACGCAGAAGGAGAGATGCAAGCATCAATCAAACTTGCGGATGCTGCAAGGGTGTTGAACGAACAACCGGGAGCACTTTACATCCGAACGCTCCAGACGATCAAGGATGCGACTGAGGAGAAGGCGACGACGGTTGTGATTCCGCTGCCGATAGAGATAATGGGCGCGCTCGGGCTTGGTAAAGAGAATAAGTAAAGAGAGATGGATAGAAAGAATGGGATTGCGATGAAACATATCCCAATCCTTCTAACGCTGCTACTGGCGCTTCACCTTATCATGGCGCAGGCATGCACCGCGTCAGAGCCAGTGATCTATGTGATCGAGGTAGACGACATGATCACAGCAGGCACCGAGATGGAGATCGCCCGTGGCATCGAACGCGCATCCGGAATGAACGCTGCTGCTGTGTTGATCGAAATAAACACCCCGGGCGGACTCGTCACCTCGATGGATATAATCATATCAGAGATCGAGCGTTCTGAGGTGCCTGTAATCACGTTTGTACCAGAGGGAGAGCGTGCGTTCTCTGCAGGCGCATTCATCCTTTTATCAGGGCATATCGCTGCAATGGCACCAGGTACGGCAACAGGAGCGGCAACACCGATTGGAATAACGCCAATAGGCAGAACATCGGTCGAGAACAAGACAGTCAACGCGTATGCAGCTAGGATGCGTGGAATCGCTGAGAACCGGAACCGATCTGCAGAGGTCGCTGAGAAGTTCGTGACAAAGGGGTTATCACTGACTGCATGGGAAGCGCTGGAACATAGTGTGATCGATTTGGTAGCGTCTAACAGGCGCGATCTTGTAAGCGCCGTTGATAACAGAACTGTTACCGTAAGCGGAGAACCAGTGACACTCCACACATTGGGTGCAGTCATAATCACGCAGGAACCAGGGTTTGCATCATCGATCGTCGCTCTACTGAGCAACCCGCAGGTTGCGTTCGTACTCTTCTTAATCGGGCTCTATGGGATCATCTACGGTCTCAAAGCTCCTGGCACGTACGTTCCTGAGATGGTCGGCGCGATAGCGCTGATACTTGCGCTTTACGGCATGGGAATGTTCTCAGTCAGCACATTCGGTGTGCTATTGATCGTAGTCGGGATTATACTGTTTATAGCTGAGGTTTTAACACCAACATTTGGGATACTGACGGTTGGCGGCGCGATCTGCCTGATTCTTGGAGCTATCATGTTTCCGCAGGAGCCGTTCATGCCTTCTGAATGGATCAGCGACTTCATACACACAGTCTTCGCAATTGTAATCCTCTCTGTCGTGGTTATTGTAGCTGGTCTCGGTTTTGTTATGAAGACAAGGCTTACGAAACCAGTAACCGGGGTGGATGAATTGATCGGAGAAGTTGTCAAAGCAGAAACTGATATCGATCCGGAGGGAACCGTGCACATTCACGGCGAGATCTGGAAGGCGTCTGCGGCAGATCCGGTACTGAGAGGCGAAGACGTGGTGATCAGGGGTGTAGACGGGCTCACGCTGATTGTTGAGAAGAGGAAATGATGAGTGTATTTTATTTTAGCAGCTTGGTACAAACAGATGGTGATTTGAAAAAAATAGTTACGTGGAACATGCCCCAACCTCTTTACATTGGAATAAATTGAGAAGCATCTTTTAATAGGTATGGGACTTTTATTTTTTACAACCTTTCTGCTAAATGTATTCCCACTATCCCTTTTTTATCACCAAGCATATTTGGCAATCCTATAGACGGTAATTCACTCATACCAAAATCTCTATTCACCCTTTCACGAAAATCATTCCATTTTCTTGCGAATGCATCGTAATCGTCGACAGCTTTGTTCCAGTCTGTTTTAATTTCTTCTGGCACTTCACAATCCATATCTTTAATTGCTTCTTCTGGCTTTTTTATGAATGAATTGTAATACTCCTGCAACATATATCCAAAATTAAAAAAAAACCAACTTTAAATCTTCTTTAGTTGCATCAAAGCGAGTAAATATTTCCGTCCAAAAACTAAAATACAGGTTCATAAGATTAACTGGTGGTTCTGGTATCTTTCCTTTAAATTCTTTCTTTTCCAATAGTTTTTTAATAACGAAATGAAATGCATACGATTTATGCATACTACTCGAATCTGCTATGAAAAGTTTAAAACTATCCATGAAATTACTATCTTTAAACTCTTTTAAAAATCTTTTTGCAATTTTGTTATTTTTCCTTGTTTCTCTCCAATTTTTATAAGGATTAATTATTTGAGAAACAATAGAAGGCCACATAAGTAGCACCGCGGTTATAACTAAAACAACAGATAAACCATACATAATTAGGGGGGATAAATCAGTGCGATTAACTATTATAACTTCAATAGCCGATATAATTAAAACAGCAGTCCTTATTGGGTTATCCATGCACAATATCCCTCTAAATAAAACTTACAACAAGAGGGGTATCAGTTTTATCTTAATCCATGAATGCGTTATTAAAGCTTTGCCGTGCTTGCTCCCAGTATTCCTTAACTGCTTTATCCCCTTCATTACTCATTTTATCTGCCCACTTTTCAAGGTCTGCACTGCCACTTTCTATTACATAGCTTTTAACTGCATCTATCGAGCGCTTAGTCTCCAGAGGCATAGGTATGTCCTTAGCTTTCCTGTTGTATGCTATTATCTTTTGAAGGAGCTTTCTGTGATGGTTATAAATATCAAGCTTCTTTCCAAACACATCATTAAATATATTTTCTATGTATTTTTCATACCACTTTCTATGAAACCTGCAGAATCCAAGGTTTTCCGGAACGATCTCCCATACCCCGCGATTCGCCGACTTCTTTCCAAGCTCTTCTGGTAAATACGGAGTATCTGAATAATCTGTGTGGAATTTGCCTGGTAGGACTCCTGGTACAATGAGTGCACCAAGCACCCGATATCTAATCTGGGCAATACAGCCATCGTTTTCCCCAAATGGGGTATAATGTGCAAAATCACTAAATTTCTCTTTTCCCTTATTGCCATACACATCTTCAAAATGCTTGCATGCGTAACGTATCCCTTTGCCAAGCGTTCGTGCGAACTCTGTGCGACCATAAGCAACATCATTGATCAGTTTCATACAAAAATCTGAATTGAGTGCTGAATCCTGCAGCTTAAATGTGTCCGGATCAAAATTAATCGGCTGGTCTATACCAACATCTTCCTTGTTTAACAATCCTGCCTGCATCCATCCAAGCACAACTGACGTTATATTGCCAAACTCGATTGAATCAAAACCACACACGTCTGCTCTTTGCAGCAAGTTTCTTATCTCCTCAATACGAAAGATACCAGAGTTCGGACCAAGTGCATTGGATGGTTCATAATCCATCTTGGATTCTTCATAAATTTTCTTGCATGGTGTGGGGCAACTGGGTTCGCCACAGGTACGATTGACAACCTTTTCCTCAAACGGCTTCAAAAAATTATTTTCTAATAATTCATAAAGATGTTCTCTTTTTCCGGATGGTATCGTATAATCAAAGTCAAACATAGGCAATTTCTTACCTGCTGATGCATAATTCGATGCAAGTGTCCCCCGTTTGTATTTTTTTGTTGCATCCTTTGCAACCTCAAGCATCGATTCCCCGGAGAGCTTTTGAAACATCTTATTTAGTATAGTCCGGTCATTTAAGTCAACCGGGAACTCCTTGACATAGTTTCCCCCATAAACAATACCAACAACTTTATGATCCTGGGCAAGCAGAGAACCTAGTCCACCACGACCTGCCCAGCAATCAGCATTGGGTACAAACTTGCCTTTTTTTATTAGAGTTGAAACAAGAGCGCCCATTCTCGTGTTTAATGATGCTGGTCCAGCGGCAAGCATCCTCATGTCGATGTATTCCTCACCAACTTTAAAAGCATCTCTGTATCGTTCAAGCAAATGGGACTCGAGACTATAAAGTCCATCATCAAGATGTATATCTCTTAATGTATCTTTCTGAATGGTATAAAATTCTACATCCAATTTTCCGTCAATATTTTTTATAACCGGTACCACATAGTCATCCGCATTTGATTTCCCCTCAATCTTTACAAAATCCACACCTGTTTTTGAAAATAAGTATCCAGCACCGCCAATGGAAGTGATATGAAATCCTCTAGTCAAAAGAGAATTTCCCGCAACAGTTATTCTGTTTACCCCAGGAAGTCTGCTGCCAGCAAATGGACCTACTCCAATTACCACACAATCAGGATCTAGCGGATCAATTACGCTGAGTGCATAATCCACCACTCCTATAACATCAGCAGCATCAATAATATCTACGGTATATGTACGTTTTTCTGCAAAATTCCATGCGATGAATTAAAAAATTTTGAACACAGGAATTGCTTTGATGGTATCAACTTAACCCACATCGTATATATTATTTGTTAATTTACAAGGGATAGTTGAGTTTGGAATGCGCGGAAAAATGAGCAAAGAAAAATTTGGGAGAGAATCTAAAAAACACTGGTTGAAAAGCCAATCTGGCGACTTCACCTTTTATATAAAAACCCAACCACATGTTTTATAAATCTCGAAATAGTAGGGAAAGCAATGCAGAATTCAAATGTCATGTTCAGAACGTTTATAGATACTCTTGGAAAAGACGGTGAGTTGTTTGAAATCACAACTCCCGTGTCCCCAGAGTACGAGCTAACTCAGCTATCAAATAAACATAAAGGAGCGATGTTGTTCCACAATGTGAATGGCTGGAAGGTGGCAGTAAACATTCTTGGTACGCGAGAACTGCTTGCAAAGGCACTTGACATTCCAAAAGAGGAGATAGTCCATACACTTTCAACAATAGGTTCTGATGGAACTGTAAGAATAATTGATAAACCAAAAGAAGAGATGACCGAGGAAACAGACCTGAGCAAGCTTCCAATCCTCACGCACTATGAAAATGACGGCGGGGCCTATATCACATCAGGTATTGTAATAAGTGAATATGGTGGTGTGGGGAATGCATCAATTCATCGGTTAATGGTCATCGATAAAAAAAAGGTTGTAGCACGACTCGTGGAAGGGCGGCACACTGATAACTTGTACCAGAGAGCAAAGAAGGACAATAAGCAACTTCCGGTTGTTGTAGCCATTGGTGTTGATCCGGTAATACTCTATGCCACCTGCACAAGGGTTCCCGAGGGGCGGGAATTTCATTATGCATCAGCCATAAAAGGCGAAGCTGTTGAGTTGTTTCGATGTGAAAACGGTATCAAAGTGCCGCATTGTGAAATTCTTCTTGAAGGCTATATTGATAAAGAACTTCACAGCGAGGGTGGCTTTGTAGATATTACAGGAACTTACGACAATACACGACTGCAGCCAGTTATACACATCACAAAAATACTCCATCGCAAGAACCCAATATATCACGCGATACTCCCTTCAGGTGGAGAACATAAAATCCTCATGGGCATACCTTACGAACCTCTCATATACAAAGAGGCACAAAAATATGCAAGGGTAAAGAATGTCATACTGAGCGATGGTGGATGCTGCTACCTGCATGCTCTAATCCAGATATCAAAAAGATACGAACACGAACCGGAAGCAGTAATTCAAGCAGCATTCAAAGCACACCGAAGCCTGAAGCATGTGGTTGTAGTAGACGATGATATTGACATCTTTAATCCATTAGATGTAGAGTATGCCATTGCCACACGAGTGCAGGCAGACAAAGACGTTCATATTTACCCAAACCAGCGTGGAAGTAGTCTTGACCCAAGCAGGAAAACAGATGGCACAACAACCAAGATAGGAATTGATGCAACCTGCAAGCTTGCAAGAAAAAATGAATACCAGCGCATAACAACTTGATTGCTTGCTGGAGTCGAGAGTTACTTTCTGCAAAGCGCAGCTTTGCAGTTCTGTAAAATTATAAGAGCATCAAGTGATGAAACCCTGCCGTCACCACTGACATCAGCAGCATCGTCGAACGGGCGGCTGCCGACTGCTATTTGAAGTGCGATTGCAGCATCTTTAGAGGTGATTTGGGAATCATCGTCAAGGTCGCCTTTCAGTGGTGTTTTTTCCCATGGATGCATCAGAGGGAGATAATCAATGCTGCTTCCGCCTGGAATCTGATACGAAGTGTCGCCGATACCGTCGCTGTCGTTGTCGCTTCCTGTGTAGTCTGAGTAATAATTGCCAACGGTTGAGGTGTTCCACTGGTTGGTGCTTGTGTCATAAGCGTTGTTGTTGGTGTTGTTGATGAAATTGTTGTGGTAGAGGAGGCTGTTGCTCGAAAGATACAGGTAGATGCCGTAGTTGCTGTTCGAGTTAGCGGTGTTATTCGTGAGCGTGCTGTTGCTCGAAGAAGACAGGTAGATGCCTAAGTTGTTGTTCGAAGCGGTGTTGTTCGTGAGCGTGTTGTTGCTCGAAGAATACAGGTAGATGCCATATTCATTACTTAGGCTGACAGTGTTATTCTGTAACGTGTTGTTGCTCGAACGATCCAGGCCGATGCCGTAATCGTTGTTCAATGCAGTGTTGTTTTCGAGCGTGTTGTTGCTCGAAGAAGACAAGTAGATGCCGTAGTAGTTGTTCGAGTTAGCGGTGTTGTTCATGAGTGTGTTGTTGCTCGAAGAAGACAGGAAGATGCCGTGGTAGTTGTTTGAGTTAGCGGTGTTATTCGTGAGCGAGTTGTTGCTCGAAGAACTCAGGTAGATACCGTAGTCGTTGTTCGATGCATTGTTCTCGGAGATGTTGCAGTGCTGCCTACCGTTAAGATATATTCCAGCTTTCTGGTATCCAGTGGCATTTTCCACCGTGAACCCTGAGATATTCACGTAATTTTGCTGCACATCAAAGACGTGGTCATTTGAATTCAATGCGTTCACTTATCGTATCGCCTTCCGAGGCGTTATTAACTGCCTGCTGGATTGTCTGATTTCCCTCTTTTGGCACATAAATCGTATCAGCGGATGCGCATCCAATGCTTATAACTGCCAGTGCTGCAAAAAGAAGTGCAAACACCGATATCTTCCAAGATCTGTTTCTTTTGCTTTTCATTTCTTCCGTCTCCATTTTTAGTTACTTTCACTATTTCTATTTATAAAATTTTCGATAATGTTCGTTGTTTTCTATGCACTCGATTACTGCGTAATCGAGAATTGGAAGTTACTGGTATTTTCTGCACAACGAAGTTGTGCAGTTGTTAGGTTAATCTCTGCAAAGCGCAAGCTTTGCAGTTGTGCAGATTCCAGTAAGTTTTTTAACTACCTTCCCCTATTATAAAGTAGAATAAAGCAGACGATCTTGCTCTTGTCTTTGATTGTTGTTTTTAAGTTTTGTAGATATTTCAGGGAAACGGCACAGTGAAGCTAATAAAATGTTTGTGTTTTTGGAGATTATAGATGGTTGAGACGTATGATGCATCTCGTATACAGGTACTTGAAGGGCTGGAGGCTGTGCGCAAGCGGCCAAGCATGTACATTGGTAATACTGATTTGCGTGGTTTACATCACCTTGTTTATGAAGTGGTTGATAACAGTATAGATGAAGCTCTTGCAGGATACTGTACCAGTATTCAGGTGGCTATACATGAGGACAACAGTGTCACTGTAAAAGATAATGGCAGGGGGGTGCCTGTTGACAAACATCCCAAATACAACAAGTCCGCTCTTGAGGTGGTGATGACGTTGCTACATGCTGGCGGTAAGTTTGATTCAACCTCTTACAAGGTGTCAGGCGGGCTTCATGGTGTTGGCGTGTCAGTTGTAAATGCTCTTTCCGAGCGGTTCGAGGTAGAGGTCTGCAGGGATTGGAAAAGATATTACCAGGGTTACGAGAGGGGTAAACCTACAACAAGCCTTGAAGTCATCGGTACAAGTGAAGAGCGGGGTACGACAGTTACATTCAAACCGGACACAACCATATTTGAGTCAACAGAATATAGTTTTGCCGTACTTTCTAATCGTCTCCGGGAATTAGCTTTTTTGAATAAAGGTGTCACGATTTTCATAAAAGATGAGAGAAGCACTGACGAGCACACCTACCATTACGAAGGCGGAATAGCATCTTTTGTAGAGTATTTGAATAAAAATAAAAATACACTTCACAAAACCCCCATATTCTTCCAGCGGGAGAAAAACAACATCCAGATAGAAATCGCCATGCAGTACAATGACAGCTATGTCGAAACCATCCACGCATTTGCTAACAATATTAACACGCACGAAGGCGGGACACATCTCAGTGGATTTAAAGCAGCTCTCACACGCGTTGCCAATGAATATGCCAGAAACAATGGCATCTTCAAAGGCACAGAGAAGCTCTCTGGCGAGGATGTGCGTGAAGGCCTGACGTGCGTTATCAGTGTCAAGCTCACAAATCCACAGTTTGAAGGGCAGACTAAAACAAAACTTGGAAACAGCGAGGTTAAAGGTATCACTGAAAGCATGGTTGGTGATGGCCTCTCCGAGTTCTTTGAAGAAAACCCTGCAACTGCAAAGACAATTCTGGAAAAATCCATGCAAGCATCCTATGCAAGAGAAGCAGCACGCAAAGCAAGAGAACTCACTCGAAGGAAAAGTGCACTTGAAATAAC
This sequence comes from Methanosarcinales archaeon, assembly GCA_004212095.1. Taxonomy (GTDB): domain Archaea; phylum Halobacteriota; class Methanosarcinia; order Methanosarcinales; family EX4572-44; genus Argoarchaeum. Next base: position 10,831 of record RXIJ01000086.1, read on the forward strand.
CAGTTTACCTGGAAAACTTGCAGACTGCCAGGAAAAAGATCCTGAAAAAAGCGAACTGTACCTTGTAGAAGGCGATTCTGCGGGAGGCTCTGCAAAACAGGGACGAGATCGCAAATTCCAGGCGATACTACCACTTCGGGGCAAGATATTAAATGTTGAAAAAGCACGGCTTAACAAGATTCTTGCAAACGAGGAAATACGCACACTCATAACGGCTTGCGGCGCTGGTATCGGCGATGAGTTCGATTACGAAAAAGTCAGATACAAGAAAATCATCATAATGACCGATGCTGATGTGGACGGCTCTCACATACGAACACTGCTTCTAACCCTATTCTATCGTTACATGCGGCCACTAATCGAAATGGGATACATGTACATTGCACAGCCGCCACTGTATAAGATAAAAAAAGGAAGAGCTGAATATTACTCTTACAGTGACTCTGAACTCAAAACCATGCTTGAAAAAATCGGGGAGAAAAACACAAACATTCAGCGATACAAGGGACTTGGAGAAATGAACCCTGTGCAGTTGTGGGATACAACGATGGATCCGGAACATCGCACAATGCTGCAGGTAACAATGGAAGACGCTCTTGCAGCAGAGGAAATGTTTAGCGTGCTCATGGGGGACAAAGTCGAACCACGACGAGAGTTCATCTTCAAACATTCAAAGGAAGTCGTTAACCTGGATGTGTGACCATGACTGAAGAAATCTCTGAAAAAATTGTACCGGTTCAAATTGAAGACGAAATGAAGCGTTCATATATCGACTATGCCATGAGCGTAATCATAGGCAGAGCCCTGCCAGACGTGCGAGACGGACTAAAACCAGTGCATCGGCGCATCCTCTATGCCATGTATGAACAGGGCATGACGTCAGACAAACCATACAAGAAATCTGCCAGGATCGTTGGCGACGTGCTTGGTAAGTACCATCCACACGGCGACACAGCAGTATATGACACGATCGTTCGCATGGTACAGAAGTTCTCACTTCGCTATCCTCTTCTCGATGGACAGGGTAACTTTGGTTCAATAGATGGTGACAGCGCAGCAGCCATGCGATACACCGAGGTAAGACTTGCAAAAATCGCTGATGAAATGCTTTCTGATATCGACAAGGAAACATGCAATTTTACAGCAAACTACGATGGCAGCTTAAAAGAACCAACCATCATCCCTTCAAAACTTCCAAACCTGATGATTAATGGCTCCACAGGAATCGCTGTAGGAATGGCAACCAACATCCCGCCGCATAATCTCGGTGAAATCGTGGATGGAATTATTCTTCTAATCGATAAACCGGATACAACAATTCTTGAACTGATGGAATTAATCAAAGGTCCGGACTTTCCAACGGCGGCAACGATACTCGGGCGGGCGGGCATCCTGAGCGCTTACACAACGGGACGCGGAAGCATTAAGCTGCGAGCTGTTGCTGAAATAGAAGAAAACAAACAGCACAGGAGAATACTCGTAACAGAGCTACCATACCAGGTTAACAAAGCGAGACTGGTCGAGAACGTAGCAGCACTTGTGCGGGACAAAAAAATCATCGGCATAACCGACCTTCGCGACGAATCGGATAAAGATGGGATGCGGATAGTAATTGAAATCTCGCGAACTGCGAATCCGCACGTGGTTTTGAACCAACTCTACAACCACACACAGATGCAAACAACCTTTGGTGTCATCAACCTCGCAATCGTTAATGGAGCACCAAAAGTCCTCAACCTCAAAGAAATACTCACACACTACCTTGCACACCGGAAAGAGATTATTACACGCAGAAGCCAATACGACCTGAACAAAGCAGAACAACGCGCCCACATCCTTGAGGGATTGAAAATAGCTCTCGATAACATCGACAGAATCATAAAACTCATACGTGCGTCCGGAACACCAGAAATTGCAAAAACAGGACTTATCGAACAATTCAACCTTACGGAAACACAGGCAAAAGCAATCCTCGAACTGCGCCTTCAGAAACTCACAGCACTTGAGCAGGATAAAATAGACGAGGAACACAAAAAGCTGCTCACAGCTATAACAAAACTAAGAGAAATCCTCTCAAGTGAAACAAAAATTCTCAGTATAATCAAACAGGAACTACAGGAACTGAAAACAAAATACGTGAGCCCCCGCAGAACGGAAATAATAGAAACAGACGAAACTATTGAAATCGAAGACCTGATAACAAAAGAAGACGTAGTAATAACAATCACCAACACAGGATATATCAAACGCCAGCCAATAGACGCCTATCGACAACAACGACGGGGCGGCAGAGGCGTAACAGGCATGGGAACAAAAGAAGAAGATTTTGTAAGAGGGCTCTTCATTGCATCCACTCACGATTACATACTGTTCTTCACAGACCGTGGACGTGTACACTGGCTAAAAGTATATGAAATGCCGGACGCAAGCCGCCAGTCGAAAGGTAAAGCTATAATCAACCTGGTAGAATTAAAACCTGAGGAAAAAATAACAGCAGCCATACCAATCTCATCCTTCGATGACAAACACTACCTGATCATGGCAACCAGGAAAGGAATCATTAAAAAAACAATCCTCAATGCCTTTAAAAATCCACGAAAAGGTGGTATAATCGCAATAAATCTCGACGATCAGGACAAACTCATAACAGTGAAACTAACAGATGGAACAAAAAACATCATCATCGGCACAAGCCACGGCAAAGCCATCCACTTCAACGAAATACAGGTACGAGACGTAGGGCGCAGTGCCCGCGGTGTAAAAGGCATCAAACTCATTCGAGAAGACATTGTAATCGGGATGGCAGTAGCAGAAGAAAACGCAACACTACTAACCATCACAGAAAACGGATACGGCAAACGAACAAACTTCAGCAAATATCGTACCACGCACCGCGGCGGGCAGGGGATAATTAACATCATCTCAAACCCAAGAAACGGGAAAGTAGTGGACGTCAAAAACGTAACAGAAACAGACGAAATAATGATAACAACACAATCAGGAATCATCATCCGAATATTGGTAAAAGGTATCCGCACACAGGGACGCAACACACAGGGCGTACGCATCATGAGGGTACAAACCAACGACAAGGTCGTTGCAACTGCACACCTTGCACAAGAACAGGACATAGAATAAAAAAAATCAAGGGACCTTGAGATAGCGGTTTATAACATGGGGGATTTAATTTCACTTGCTATAGAAGAGGGTGTGATTAAGAGCGAGGAAATGTTAAAAACGTCGACGGATAATATTAAAGCACTTGGATAGGATTAACATAAAAGAGGGAGATTATCTGGAAGACACAATCTATATAACATGTGATGTTGTATGTTCAAAAAAATTATAAAGGCACTTAATTATGGATCGGATAGATGATACAATAGATGCTTATTTTAATAAATTCACAATCAAACAGAGTATTATAATACCATTGATGGTTGTTGTAATATCACTGTTGATACTTACAGCCACAACACTTACTTTAGGAACACCGGTAAAACTTGGGATGGAATTTGTAGGTGGGTCAGCGATAATAATAGATACGCCAGAGTCGCCAAAAGAGCTTCAAGAAGCATTTTCAGACTATCCGCTCCACAGTGAGCCGCGTGAACATGGAAATCGTAAGTTACTCCAGTTTGAATCTATGAGTCAGGAAAAACAAAACGAACTAACGAACTTCGCAGTTAAAGAATACGGCTCAGAAAATGTTGAAATGCGACAGGTTGGTGAGGTTTTCGGAAAAAGCCAGCAGATAAAAGCTGTTCAGGCGGTAGTAATTGCTTTTTTGCTTATGGCGGCAGTTGTACTTATATTATTTAGAAAGATAATTCCTGCGGTAACAGTGATATTTGCAGCCTTTGCAGACATCATCTTTGCAATGGCGATGATGAACATCTTTGGTTTAACTCTTACTTTTGGCACTTTTGCAGCAATCCTGATGCTTATAGGCTATGCCGTGGATACCAATCTTCTTCTAACAAGTCGTGTGCTTAAACGAAAAGGCGATCCGATGGGGCAGATAAAAAATGCCATGAAAACAGGACTTACCATGACCAGCACCACACTTGCAGCACTGCTTGTACTATTTCTTATCTCGACAATCTCTTATCTTGCTGTATCCAGCTTTACACGTATCGATATTGTGCGTGACATAGCTGTTGTGTTGATCTTTGGACTGCTCGCTGATATGATGAACACATGGATGTTTAACACCGGGATACTTCGAAAATACATAATAATGCCGCGAGGCGGGAGATAAATCATGGCAATCGAGAATAGCCTACTTAAAAATCCACGAGTATTGTTGTTAATTGCAGGTTTAATCATATCTCTTATATTCATATATCCGCATCCGACAGATGATGGAATCGATACCAATCTAAAATACGGGCTTGAGCTTGAAGGAGGCTCATGGTTACAACTACGAATGCAGGGTGCAATTATTGAACTGGATGCAGATCCTTCACAAATCATTCAAAGCGAGTACAGTACATATCTTGATGACAGAGACCTAAAAATAACACGAGTAAAAAGCGATTCTATTCGGTTTATTACTACTAAAGATGTAACCAGGCCACAGATAGAAGAACTTAACTATGGCACAGCAAGCCTGCTCAAAGAAGAAACGACTACTCTTGTTGCTATCAGCACAACAAAAGAACGGGTGATTCAAACATATCTTCAGAACCATCTTGCAACCGAGGTGAAGATACTCCGGACTGAAGATGGTGCAGCTTATGAAATACGAACCAACACCAGCAAAACGCAGGTTGAGCAGGTTCTGGCACCAACTGGTGGTAATCTGCTTAGCTACGTTGAAGGTGTGAGCAGTGAAACCAGGGATGACACCAAACAGATACTTGATGCAAAGCTCAATGGGATGGGATTAAAGGATATACCAATCAGAACCATTGGAGATGACTACATCCTAATCGACCTTGCAGGTGTTGATATTGCAACAGCGCTCCGCATTGCAGCAACACCAGGCAAATTTGAAATCCGCATCCAAACAGAGGGAAATGAAACAAACAAAACAGCACACGTGCTTTATGGTGATCAAATCACAAGTGTTGGCATACCACAACAGTATGAGGGTGCATGGGGCGTATCGTTCAGGCTCAAGGATGAGGGGGCAGTAGCACTCAGGGATGCAGCGATTAGATATGATGCAACCACAGAACCACAACACCACCACCTCATCATGTACCTTGATAACAACGAGATATTCAGCGGACCGCTTGCTGCCGGGCTTGCCCAGAACATCCAGAACATACCAGTTAAAGACCTTAAAGCTCAAACCGGGATTGGTGAAGAAGGTGGACAGAAGGCAAAGGAACTGCAGGTCCACCTGCGTGCAGGAGCGTTGCCAGTAAACGTAGAAGTGATCGGTTCAGGACAGGTGCCAGCAACTCTTGGAGCACAGTTCAAGGAACAACTTGGCGCTGCTGGAATTATAACACTGGTAGCAGTGGCATTGATCGTCTATCGCCGCTACAGGCACAGGGAAATCATTATGCCAATGCTGATAACAACATTCAGCGAAGTCGTTATGATACTTGGGTTTGCAGCAGCCATTAAATGGCAGTTAGATTTACCAAGTCTTGTTGCAATCATAGCAGTTATTGGAACCGGCATTGATCATCTGATCATCATTACCGATGAGGTGCTACACAAAGAACGAGGCGAACTGCCAACAGAAAGAATTTTCAAAGCTCGAATAAAAAAAGCTTTTGCCATCATATTTGCAGCAGCAGCAACAACCATTGCAGCCATGATACCACTTGGATACATGGGCTTTGGTGCACTGCGCGGATTTGCTATTGTAACTATTGTTGGCATACTGATCGGCATATTCATCGCACGGCCAGCCTACGGCGCAATAATTAAACACATCATAGTTTAAGGATATGAATCTTCCAACCTCTGGTTTGATTATAGTCAAACACCCAACCTTTAAGACTTTTTAATGTGTGGCGCAAATTTATTAATCCATGATTTAGCGTAACTTAATTTCTTTGAACATTCAAAGAACATCTTTGATATTGCACGCTTCAATACATCCAGGTTTTTTATGAACGTTTTTGTTGGATTCGAGATCCGGGGAATATGTGAGAGGGTGCACAAGTACAATATCCGGTTTCTCCGCACATTCCTGTACTATTTTTGCCTTGTGAGAACTAAAGTTATCCGGTATTGTGATAACCCTTCCTTTTGGATTTGCCTTTCGAATCCGTTTTAAGAAACATCGGATATCCTCCTTTTTTTGAACGCTTACGAAAACAATAACTGATCGTCCGTTTATTGGATAAAAACCAAAGGTATTTGCCCTAAGTTTACTGGTATTTTTATAGATGACCGTTTTTCCGAATGACCAGGGT
>RXIJ01000043.1 GCA_004212095.1 Methanosarcinales archaeon
CACTTGGTATCGTTAAATCGTAAAATATTGCTCGCCCCTCCTGTGGTTTCAGATTAATCCCCCACCGGTAGTTGTACTCACCATCAGTCGATATGATTTCGGGCTGGGGGCTTGGATTGTATATAGGGTATGCCAGGGATTCATACAGCATGAACTTTTGTTTTGTCTCGGTGTTGTTGCGGATTTGTATAATCACATGCTGCACTTTTTCGTGCTGTTCAACCTGTCTTTTGATATGCACATTTCCCATTATTTTGGCAACAACAGGTGTTATGTCAGGCACAGGAAGTTCAAGTATCTCTGATGTTTTTGCTGCAATGCGCGGCAACAACTTATGGATTATTACTTCTTTTTCTCTTCTCTTGGAGAGTGCCTTTTGTTTGCTTAGGTAAGCTAACAGCTTTCTTGCAAGCTCTTTTAGTGCCAGTTCGGTTTCACTTACGATCTCTGGCACATCAGCAATTGCCTCCTTTGATTCTGAGGTAAATGGTATGTGTGTTGATGCTACGTGTACCAGTATGATAATTGGCCCAACTGGTAGGCTTCCTCCAGGCTGGTCGATAGAGTACTGCCTCCACTTGATATTTTCAATGGCATGAGTGATAGCACAGGCTCCTTGTTGATACAACAACGGCACCCTGTTTGCAAACCGCAGTATATTTGTACGCTGATCTTTTCTAAGATTTCCTCCATAAGCAATGCCCGCCTCAACAACAAAAGGATGGCCGCTGTGCACTGAAGCTGTGCGCGTAGTAGTAGCGATAAAATCTATGGTGTGTTCTTTTTCAAGTCCTTTATAAATGAGTTGTTCACCGATTGGTGAGAGACAATCAGTAGATGGTGCCATAATCTTCACATTTTTAAAAGCATTGATGAGTTTTTTTGCCCCGTTCAGATCGATTAGATGTGGATCAGTGTCCGGATCAAGACCTGCCTTGCTGCAAATTTCTTCTGCAGTGTAGAGACCAATCTTGGAAAGGGAGTGTCGAAGGAAAGCTGCAAGACGCTGGCGCTCTGTGTATCGCAGCATTTTTAACAGTGTTCCAAGTTCGATGCCGTTTGGATGTGGCAGCACTTCTTTTGCTGGTGCCGGCAACCTGTCGGTAGCACGCTCAAACCGAATTTCGTTTCCATCAGGCTCTATGAATGTAATCCGTGCATGTGGATTGATGATTGCAGTATCTTTCAGGTATTCGTATACTGATTGTCGCCGTCCTTTGACATAGCTTGCTTCCATTTCAAGTTCGATGCGAATGCCCTGCAGCCGATCCCACTCGATTTCCTCGTCTTCGAGTATTTGCGGCTCATTGGTTTTTGTGTTTATAATAAGTTCAAAATAGTGAGCAGGATAATCTTTTCCAATCTTGGAAATGATACGAACCGGCTTTCCGGACGTAAGTTGTGAATACAGTACTGCTGCCGATATGCCAATTCCCTGCTGCCCGCGACTCTGTTTTATGGCGTAAAAACGTGAGCCGTACAACAATTTTGCAAAAACGTTTGGAATCTGTTCTCGTGTAATACCAGGTCCGTTATCTTCAACAATTGTTGTTATCGTTTCTTTGGTTGTGTTTTCTACAAAAACTATAATATCAGGAAGTATGTCCGCCTCTTCACAAGCATCAAGTGCATTATCCACTGCCTCCTTCACAGTAGTTATCAGACATCGTGGAGCAGAATCAAAACCAAGTATCTGTCTGTTCTTTTCAAAGAATTCTGCAATGCTGATAGATTGCTGTTTCTTTGCAAGTTGTTCTGCCACAGGTGTTTTCATCAGATATTATTAATATGGAATGGTATATGTTACTTTGGATTCAAGAGCATTCCAACCGATATGTTTTTGAGATATTATTTATATGGTAAAGGTGGTGATTGAATAGTGAGACATAAAACCATATTAATATTGTTAATCCTCTTTTCATCAGTTTTTGCACCTGGTTGTGTAGATAATGAAACTGAAACTGAAGACATACCTGACGTTAAGATGCCGATTGATACTGCTTTAATAGGTGACCTGATCCCGACAAAAGATCTGCCGATCGGCGTTACTTATCTTGGGATGCACGAAGTAACGATTAAGAATGCAACAGAGTCCATCGAAGCTGTGTATAAAAACAGTAACAAAGACGATTTTTATGTGCGTGTTGCTAAAACAGATAGTAAAGATTCTGCAAAGAAGTTAATTGAAGATTACAAGTCCCAGTACAACGGCTATCGATATAATCCCTTTGAAGAAGTGATGCTAAGTAATCACAGTGCCACGCAGATAAAGGATTATACAATTCAACAGGGTAAAAATGAGTTTACCTACTTGTACATCTGGAATAATGAGAATTATGTGTTTATTGTTTCGAGCAACGTACTAAATGATAACTCTCTGACCTTTGAGATTGCCCAAGCAGTCGGCTACTAAAAGCATGGTATTTGTACTTGTATAGAACTACGAGATTATATGCAGTCCTGAAACCTTTGACTTTATATACTCGTCTTCTCTGCATGAGAAAACGAAACAAAGTCGTAAAGTAAAATTGTAGCAAGGCACGTTTCGTGCCGTTGCAATTTGACTACAGGAGTTATAGACCACTTGCAGATAATTTACTCCTGGAAAATTTTTTCCCGGGTGATGCTCCTTTTCATCTATCATTGGTATACGGGCTTAAAAGCTGGTTCATGGGTTGATGGTTTCATGCACCCCCTCTCCTGACACCTTTAATCAATGAACTATCACCTATCAACTGTTTTTTGTGCAGGCTGCAATAATCCGGCAAACCGAAGTTATTTATATACTCGCTGCCAACATTATTAGTGGTGATAGAAATTCCAGAATTAAAGGTTGAAATTCCAGCGGGATTATTTAAAATCGCCGGGGAAGAGCTTGAAAAGTCAGAAACGAAGGTATTGCTCAGGGAAGCAGTGGAGGAAAAGCTAAGAGTATTGCTATTATTCAAGGTGGTTGACAATATATTAAAGAAGAGTAAACTTACAGATGAACAGGCCAAAGAATTAGCAGAAGAATTGGAAGAGAAAGTTGCTAAAAGGCATGGGCTTATCTAAGGGTTAAGAATGGAACTTGTTATTGACGCCGCCATTTTGTTCTCCTTCTTTAAACCCAAATCTTTTACAAGAGATTTTGTTAAGTTGTTATACAGTAATAAGGGTGAGATTATTTGCCCCTGATTTTTTGTTAGACGAACTCCTATCACTCAAAGAAAGAATCTGTGAATTTTGTGGAATAGATGAAGAAGAATTTACAACCTCTTTTATACTTCTGTGCGAGGTGGTAGATGTTATACCAAAGTCTGAATATGAAAGGTTCCTTTCAGAAGCAAAAAGTCTATTACCAGAGCATCCGAAAGATGCTTCATATTTTGCGTTAGCTCTCAAACTTTCCATTTCCATCTGGTCTAACGAGAAAAGATTTAAGAAACAGTCCGCAGTCAAAGTATTTTCAACACATGAGTTAAACGGATTATTTTTATTTGGTTGATTATCTTTCAAGATTAGTCCATAAACCTTATGTTCAGGCTCAAAGCTTATCCTTCGATTCATTTGGAACTACACAGCTACCAGAAGTGTGGGATTAGACTATTTATTCCTGTCATCAGGAGGTAGTAGTGGGGAAGAGGTCAATAAATTCAAATTTCTCTGCATCGAATAATCCTTTATCACTCAGTTTCAGTTTTGGTATAACAAGTAACGATAAAAAAGACAGCATCATAAACGGTGCACGAAGTGTTGAACCAAAAGATTTGGCAATCTTATCCATTTCAGTATATTTTTCTGCAACTGTCAGGTAGTCTTCATTGGACATAATTCCTGCAATCGGCAGAGGCAAAATCATCTCCGTGTTTTCAGATGCTGCGCTGATGCCCCCTTTGTTTCCAATAATCAGGTTAACAGCTCTGCACATATCCGGATCATTAACTCCAATAACAACAATGTTATGAGAGTCGTGAGAAACACTTGAAGCAATAGCTCCTCGTTTTAGCCCGAAATTTTTAACAAAAGCTGTTGCCACCTTCGCTTCATTATAACGATTGATTGATGCCATTTTTAATATATCTCTTTTTACATTAGACACAACACATCCATCAACTACCAGTGGTTGTGCAACTATTTTACTGGTAATTAATTGACCATCGATTACTTCAATTATATTTATTTTGCCATTTTTATATGGAACTGCAAAATCTCCCTCTACTTTTTCCTTAACGTTAAAATTATTTACTATTTTTGATGATTTTTTTAGTATCAGGGTTCTGCCATTTTCTGCAACCAGTTTCCCGTTGATATATGTTTTCAGTACATTGAAGTCATCAAGGTTATCTACCTCAATAAAATCAGCAGCATCCCCGACCTGTAATAACCCGACATCCAACTGGTAATGTAAAACAGGATTCACACATGCAACACGAAGAATCTTCATTAGATCAATACCATGACCAAGACCTCTTTTCACCAGTTCATTGATGTGTCCTTTTAATAGATCATCCGGATGTTTATCATCACTACAGAACATGCAGCGGTCGTTATGAGTTCCCACAATGGAAATTAGCTCTTCAAAGTTCCTTCCAAGAGACCCTTCTCTGATCTGGATATTCATGCCAAGTTCAAGCCTCTCCAAAGCCTCTCCTATTGTGGAGCACTCGTGATCAGTGGATATTCCTGCATCCACATACTTTTTTAGCTCTTTACCGCCAAGCATTGGAGCATGACCATCGATTAATTTTGAACATTTTTTGGCGATATTAATTTTATTGATGATTTCAGGATCGTCATTAACAACACCGGGAAAATTCATAACCTCCCCTAAATATTTTATCTGCTTTAGCTTTAACAATTCCTCTATCTCACCAGAACCAAGAACTGCTCCACTGGTCTCAAAGGGTGTTGCAGGCACACAGGAGGGTGCCCCAAAGTAAAATTTGAAAGGAATGCTCAGAGCGTCTTCTATCATATATTTTACTCCTTTTAGTCCAAGCACATTGGCTATCTCGTGTGGGTCAGAAACTGCTGCAACCGTTCCATGAATTACAGCCGCCCGTGCAAACTCCGAAGGAGTTAACATCGAGCTTTCGATATGAATATGCGCATCAACGAGTCCAGGGATAATGTAGGTGTCACACTTGTCATCTGTTTTCAGGATATCCACTATTCTGCCGTTTGAAATTATTAGGGTTCCCTTGTAAATCCTGGAATGCGGGACATCAACAATGTTACCTGAGATTGTTTTTACATCTTTTTTCATCTTTGTTCCAGGTTCTTTTTGTAACCACAGGACTCGTTATTTCTGCAAAGAAAAAGCTTTACTTTTTACTGGTATCCACCAGTCCTGATACAAGAAGTGCTGAACCAACTGCCCCGATAAACTGGGAGTATTTTGGTATGTGTACTTCCACATGCAGCAAGTCTTCAAGCGCTTTCGGAAGCCCTGCTATCAGTGATGAACCGCCAACCATAATCACCGGCTCTTTGACTTCCACCTCTTGTAGTTGTTGTTCAAAGACCTGTTCTGCTACACTGTAACACGCTGCTGCAGCAACATCCTCTGGTTTTGCTCCTGTTGATAGTGAGTTTACAAGCGATTGTATTCCAAAGACAATACAGTAACTGTTCATTTCAATGTTTTTGTAATTTCCCTTGAGTGCAAGGTCTCCAAGTTTGGTGATTTCCACACCAAGTCTTCTTGCGGTTATTTCAAGGAATCTTCCTGATGCACCTGCACAGATGCCGCCGAGAGTAAACATCCCTGGTATGCCATTGTGGACTGAGATTGCTTTATTATCCATCCCGCCAATGTCGATTACAGTAGCATCTCCTTTTTGTTTGTCTGCAAGAAATACTGCACCTTTACTGTTAACAGTAACCTCTTCCTGCATGAGATCAGCACCAAGCTTGTCCCCTATAAGAAACCGTCCATAGCCAGTGGTGCCAAGTGCATCCAGTTTACTTTTTTTGATTCCTGCACTTTCCAGTGCAATGTTAAATGCTTCATCTGCACTGTCCAACACTTTTGTCGTTGGAACCCAACCGGTGCCTATAACCTCGTTGTCTTTCATAATCACGCATTTGGTGGTAGTTGAGCCTGAATCGATTCCTGCCGTAAGACCTGTTTGCTTCTCTCGTGCAAGCAGGCTTTTTCTGCGTGCCATGGTGGTAAGAGCCTCCATCCTTGTAAGCAGTGTACCGGATGTGGTGCGTTCCGTGAATGAATAACTGATCACAGGCAGGCTTGTTTTTTCATATATGTATCTACGCACTTCACTTCTGGCAAGCGCTGCTTCAGCACATCTGAAACAGGTAGCAACGAACACAGCGTCCACATCGGTTTTTCCATCAACGATTGATTTTGCTCTTGCCATCAGTAGCTTGAGGTCAGGGCTTGCAACTTCCAAGCCAAAATCCTCTTCAATTCTTGCGATATCATCATAGTCGACATCAGCAAATACCATTTCTGCATTCACCTGTTTGGCTGCAGCCTCGATTTCAGGTTGAATGCCGCTATATTCTGTTCCACAGGATAACTGTGCGATTTTAACATTTTTACTCATGTTTTAGCACCTCCGATGATTGAAGGAACTCAGCAATTTTGTATACAAAGTCTCTTGCGTCATCATCATTCGTTGGATAAGATAATTCAAGCGTTGGTATTTTTTTTGCACGTATAAGAAAGTTTACAAGCTCATTGGTACGTGCACACCCCATACACCCAAAAGTTGCTTCCGGCTCGCTGACAACGACTGCTGCCTCTGCTCTTTCAAGTAGTGGCCCTATCAGTGACATTCTGCCACGTACACCGGATGGAACCTCTACTGCTGCATATTTTAAACCTATTTTAGGGTCCTCCGGCGTGATGTTGAGCGGCGGCGAGTCAAGTCCCACACTCGTAACTTTTTTTCTAATCTCCTGTGGAATGGTAAGCGGCTCGTGACCGAATCGATCTACTAAATCAGCCAGAACGAGGCTGTTGGTTGGATATATCAATATTTTTGACATGTTCTATTCCTTCTGATATTCATAAACTATGAAGACAATCTGCGATGATCTTTTTAAACACATCGACATCGAGTTTTGCTGGTTTTTCGTATGTTGTTGATTTCACTCCCATATCATACTCTAACAAGGCGCGTGACATTAATGGGAGCGTTGCTGCTTCCACCTCTATCTGGTGGAAGCCCGGTCGTGCACCACCACCGCTTGTAGCTCTGCACCTCCGCAGATCGCCTATAGGAAATCCACGTTCTTTAATAAAAATGCCATACGGATCAAGAATTCGAATATCTCTTATCAAACTGTTCACATCTTCCTTCTTTCCGGATACCTCTGCTCCAAAACACGTTTCTTTAACAATCACATCTTTTTGCAGTGCGTATATCTTATATAACAAGTCTCCTGGCATCATGTGTCTTGAGGAGAGAACGATAAGTTTTGTTATCACATCTTTGTTACTTACATCATCGGTGTCTTTCATTGTATTTCCTCCCATCATATATTAAGTTACATAGTTTTTTGTTTGATATATATAGCTAACGATACCGACTTCCGGACGAATACCAGCGTCTATCTTCTTACAATGTGGACTGCTGTGGTTTTGAAGGATACATAGGTATGCTCATCGATGTTTAATTCGAGCTCTTCTGCTGATTGTTTTGTTGTGAATGCGACAAGCTCGTTATCAAGCTCTATTCTTACTACTGCCCCAAGGTGTATGATCTTTTTTATTTTTGTTTCCAGGTTGTTTCTTGCACTTGTTTCTTGCAACTCTTTTGATATGATTATATCTTCTGGTCGTATGAATGCGTGAACTTTGCTGCCTATTTCAAGGTCGGATATAGCAAATATTTCACTGCTGCCGATATCTACTATTGCAAGCCCGTCTATTTTTTTGGATATGTGTCCTTCAAGCACATTCTCTGTTCCAACGAAGTCTGCAACCATTCTATTTTTTGGAGTGTTGAATATTTCAAGTGTTGTGCCTGTTTGAACGATCTCCCCCTTCATCATAATTCCTATCCTGTCTGCCATAATCATTGCTTCGGTTTGATCGTGTGTTACATGAATTATCGTGATGTCTGATTCGTTGTGGATTTTTTTGAGTTCGTCCTGCAGTCCTGCCTTTGTTCTTGCATCAAGAGCGCTTAACGGCTCATCTAAAAGTAGTATCTGTGGGTTTAACATGAGAGCTCTTCCTATTGCTGTCTTTTGTTTTTCTCCACCAGAAAGAGTGGCAGGGTATCGATTCTTAAGGTACGTGATCCCAAGTAAATCCATCATTGCCTGCGATTCCTTGTTGATTTTATCTTTTGGGATCTTTTTAATTTTTAGCCCATACCCGATGTTCTCTTCCACTGTAAAATGTGGAAACAGTGCATAGTCCTGGTACACGAATCCAACCTCTCGATCCTCGGGTGTTACAGTTGTAACATTGTCCCCGTGTATCCATATTTCACCGGCGTCCGGGACGTAAAATCCTGCTATAAGCTCAAGAAGAAGTGTTTTTCCTGCAGCAGTCGGACCTAAAATTACAAAATATTCTCCTTTTTCAATAGTGAGGTTTATGTCCTTCAAATTAAATTCTTTCCATTTTCGCTGGAGATTTTTAATTGTTATCATCGTTTTTCTCCATGTTTGGATGCTCGCAGGATAATAAAGATTACAAGGCAGATTGAAACAAGAAGTATGGACGCGGGTCTTGAGCTTGTTAAACCGTACATTGTGAATAAATCATATATCAGAACAGGAGCAGACTTTGGGAAGTATGCAATGATGAGAACCGCTGAGAATTCGCTTACCCCACGAGCCCAGCATAGTATACATCCATTGAATATGGATGGCAACGCAAGAGGAAATGTTATCCTCCTAAATGTTGTCCATTGGGATGCCCCAAGTGAGCGTGACACGTTTTCCAGTCTTGGATCAACGGTTTTAAATCCTTCTCTTGCTGTATCAACAAGATATGGAAGGCTCATAAACAGCATGGCAGCAACAATTCCTGGAAATGCATCCACGAAGACTATTCCAATCTTACCAAAAGGTGCGCCGATAATCCCTGATCGCATAAAAATTCCATAGAGTGCAATTCCAGCAACCACATGTGGAATCATAATCGGAATGTCTATAATACCTTCGATAACGCTCTTGAATGCAAAATCCTTTCGTGAGAGGATATATGCTAAAGGAACTCCAAAGATAAAAGCGATTAATGCTGAGACTGATGCAGCAGAAATACTTATCCATATTGCAGTTAGAATCGTAGAATCCTTTGCTGCATTAATCAAAGCTTGCATATCACCGATTTGTCGATAAAACATATCTCCGAGTGTAACAAAGACGAAAGCAACGAGGAAAAATCCCAAAAAGAAGAAAAGAAGAAGAAACCTGTCTTTTTTCAGTTTTTTCATCACATTTTTAATTGTCTTGGGATACATTCTGAATCGTTCATTATGTGCTATACAATATAACGATTTGCCAGATAGAACCGTTTCCAGGTATCTGTGCAAGATCACGAGATTCCACGAGATCTGAATTGTTACTTACTCTGTAAGTAACTCTTGATTACGTAGTAATGTTATTGTGCTGCGCCCGTGCTGGTCGCGTGTTTTCATTTTGCAAGTTGACGGCTTTGATTTTATGCACAACAATATTATATACCGACGATGCACGTCACTCCAATTGTGAACCACTAAAAGATTTACGCAACCACAAGAAGCTCAGATAATTAAGAAGGTAGTAACACCATGACCAAAGAATGAAACGACAAGAAGGAATCATTTGAAGTACTGGATGGCAAGGAACTTGTGGAATAGTTCCTACCAACTGTTATAAAAAAAGCCAAAGAGGTGGCTGCTGGCAGTGGAATCTGCGTGGTTCAGAATTTCGAGCCGATTCTGTACTATTTCCGTTTCACTCCGGAAGAGATCGGATGGGACGCCAGCACAGCTCTTTAAGGGATTTGTTGAGGCTGCAAGCAGGATTGTTTGCGGCGTCAGGTGCTGATCAGAATTTTGAAAAATCCCCTCAAGCCCCAATCAACCTCAACCCTTCGGCTTCTTAACAACCGTAATAATCATCTTAAACGGCACCCTGGCGTCGAGCGAATGTGGAATATCTGCCGGCAACACCGCCACCTCTCCGGTCTTGACAACGATCTCCTTGCCGCCGATGTTAATCTCTGCCTCTCCGTCGAGAACCTGCACCATGGCGTCTCCCGGTGCGGAATGGGTGCTCAACCCTTCACCCGTGTCAAAGGCAAAGAGCGTCATGCTCACGTCATTATTCTGCGCAAGCGTCCTGCTGACGACTCGTCCTTCTCCGTAATTCACAAGGTCTACTAATACGTGCGGCTCTGAGAACGTTATGTTTTTGATAAGTACTGTGTTTGTCATGATCATTACCTATTGATTGTCGATTGCTAAATATATGTCGATCGATCTACCTGTCAGCGTCTATTTATTTCTACTTAAGTCTATGCTTCTCCGAAATCTCTTTCACAGCATCCCTTTGAACGATTTGTTCGAATCCATCGGCAATTCCTGAAGTCTTCCGCCATCATAGTACCGATCTCTTTTGCTTCGTTATTCCCGAGCCCAATTGCTCTCAGACCAAAACAGATGTTCTCAAGAGCGGTCTTCCACCGGATCAGGCGCGGCTCTTGGAAGATATACCCAATCCGCAGACTCCTAACCACAACTGCCCCGGAGTCAGGGGTGATCAGCCCGACAACCATCTTGAAGATAGTGGTCTTCCCGATGCTTGACCTGCTAGATAGTCCAATGGAGCCTCCTCTGATGTCATCATCGTTCAGCTTTCAGCCAGAATCGCGAGTTTCGGATGCACCCACATTCTCCCACTGTAGAGCGAAATATCAGCGCACCTTCAACTTCTCCATAATGACTGCAGGGCACACCCTGTGCACACCCTCCAGTTTCCCGATCTTCTCAGTGATGAACTCTCCTAATGCCCGCCCATCCTTAAGCCAAATTTCAGTCATGATCGTGTGATCTCCTGTCGAAGTTGCAACGAATTTCACCTCCGGAAACTCCGTCATTCGGATCGCAACGTCAAGAAAATGGGTTGACTCAACATCGAGACCGACGATGGAGATTGAGTTGTATCCAAGCTTGGCAGGGTTAACAACGATTGTGTACCTCTCTATGACTCCCGCTTTCTCGAGCGCCTTTATGCGCTTTCGTATCGTGGATTCGGCAACACCAAGTCGTGCAGCAATCTTGGTGTGCGGTGTGCGTGCGTTCTCCTCAAGTATGTCTATGATTTTTATGTCTCTTTCGTCAACCATTTGCATATCACCATACCGATTTTCGTATTTTTGCGGAATTTATGGACGATTTACGCACCACAATGTTATATATTCGTAATGCATATTAATACATATTAATACATATCATTGTGATAGTAAACCATTATAAAGATTTACACGAGAATCTAAAATAACACGAATGAGATGATATATGAGGAAAACCATTAAAGACCACAGAATAGACACAAAAACAGTAATCACAGCTCTCGGCGGATTCGTTCTCGGTGTAATCGTCGTGATGTTTGTGATGAAGATGGCTGCGCCCGGAATGATGATTCACGAGGCAAAGAGTCCTTACGACTTTAACACGACCGTTGAGGCGATCATCGCGAACGCGGAAAGCGAGGGCTGGACAGTTCCCAAGGTCTACAACTTCCAAAAGTCCATTCTGGACGCGGGCAGTGGCGATGTCGGCAGGATCAAGGTTATTGAGATGTGCCATCCAGAGTATGCATCAGGGCTACTCGGCGCGGACGATACCAAGTTAGTTGCTGTGATGATGCCATGCGCTGTTGCGGTTTACGAGAAGTCGGATGGTGGGATATACGTTGCATCGATGAATGTCGGCATGATGGGTAAGGTCTTCGGTGGCGATGTTGATCAGACGATGTCGAAGGTTGCTCGCGACGATCAGGTGATACTCGGATTTGCGGAGTGATGGGGCAAGGGGTGTTCGGGCGGGTATGTTTTGGAGGCTATATCCGCGGACATTTACATGGTCGGTGCGCAGGTGTGAAGTGTACCAGTCCCCAGCATTTCAACCCGGTACTGCGCCGCTATCATCATAACCCCTATATCTCAAAATATATTCTCTCAAGAACCTTGAAAAGAGCGACGTTAGGTGAATTCACGGGAATGAATGATCTATGGAACACAGGAACTACGGTGGCGGATATTTATAGACGGGAACGTGGGAGCTGGAGTATTACCCTGTCGATGTTTGTACTTCTCGTGCGATTTATGGACGATTTACGCACCACAATGTTATATATTCGTAATGCGTATAATACGTATCATTGTGACAGTAAACCATTAAAATGTTTACGTGCATGAAGGTGATACCCACGATAAAAGAATGGAACGACAAGAAGGAATCATTTGAAGTATTGGATGGCAAGGAACTTGTGGGAGAGTTCCTGTCAACTGTTATAAAAAAAGCCAAAGAGGTGGCTGCTGGAAGTGGAATCTGCGTGGTTCAGAATTTCGAGCCGTTCCCGCTTTATTCTATCATGGCAGACCTCGGCTTTGAGCACAGTACTGAGAATACATCTGATACTGAATACCGGGTGTACTTTTACCGGGCAGAAACAAGAGAGGGTAGTGCCGGTACAAACGTTCCACTACACCCAGCAGCTCTTCTCAATCTCGGCAAAATCGACAAAACGCTTAGTAAGATAACGTCGCAGTTTTGGCAGCTTGTCTGGAATAAAGAAGAGCCTGCTATAGACCAGAAGACTAAATACCTGCTCTCGCTTGCAAATGCTGTTGGTTCAGGTCGCATTCGTCAGGCAACACGAGAACTGGTGAAAGCATACTTTGAAGGCGTCACTGTTTCCGAATTGGACGAACTCTTCTCACTCTTTGTCTGGAACCAGGGAGTCGGTAACTTTGCATCAGAGATCGGCCCGTCAACGCTCTTTGCTGCTTATCAGTTAATCAAGAGGCTTGAGAACGAAGGAAAGTCAAGGGGCGAGGTGCTGGCAGAACTCGTCAGTAAGTATGGTGAAAAGAATCCGGATGTAAGCGTGCTTGAAAAGAAACAATAATACTAATAATAATAATAAACACACAAGAGGAGATAAAATATTATGAAGAGATTTTTTATATTATTGGTTCTGTTGTTACTGACCCCCTCTGTCTTGATGGGATCAGTAGCAGCATCAACCTGTATTGACTGCCACAGCACCGTCACCCCGGAGATTGTTGAAGATTTCAAGAGCGGTGCGATGGGCGACAACGTCGATTGCTCAGCTTGTCATGGAACAACCCATAGTTCGATTACTACCGTTGACAAGGCGAAGATGCCGACACACGAGACATGCGGTGCGTGCCATGCTACGCAGGACGCGCAATATATGGACGGAAAACACAGCCTCGCATGGACTGCGATGTCTGCAATGCCAACGACCGCGGATCAGCCAAAAGAGCTGATAGAAGGTCAAAAGGGCTGCGGAGGCTGCCACAAGATTGGAGCAAAGGACGAGACTGGCTGGGATGATTACCACTATGGTATTACTGGCTGTGACAGCTGCCATACGAGGCACAGCTTTTCAGAAGCCGAGGCAAGAAGACCCGAAGCATGTATGACCTGCCATCAGGGCTTCGACCATGCCCAGTGGGAAATGTATTCAACCTCAAAGCACGGTTCGATCTACCTGACAGAAGGCGATGACTGGGACTGGGGCGCGCCGATCTCTAATGCGAAAGCGAGTTACACCGCTCCCACGTGCCAGATGTGCCACATGAATAACGGAGACCACGATGTTATCACGAGTTGGGGATTTCTTGGCGTCAGGGTCGAGGAGCCCAACGAAGAATGGGCTGACGATCGGGTGACGGTTTTGAAGTCATACGGTGTCCTTGATGCTGACGGAAACCCAACAGCAAGATTTGATCTTATAGGTCCTGCAAAGCTTGCAAGGACAACTATTGCCGAGTGGAACGCACCCCGTGAGGAGATGATCGCGGTGTGTGGCGACTGCCACTCAGAGAAGTTCGCAAGAATCTCGCTCGAGGAAGGAGACCAGATGCTAAGAGAAGCTGACCGAATCTACGCGGAGTCAGTCGAGATTGTTGCAGCACTGCACCGCGATGGAATTCTCCCAGAGCCTGATTACATCGACGAACTCCCGTCCTACCCATATCCTGATGTTCTCAGGTTCTACGATCAGTCACACACGATCGAAGAAGATCTCTGGGTTATGTGGATGAAGTACCGGATGCGCTGTTTCCAGAGCGCGTTTCATGCAAACGCGGATCAGGAACAATGGTACGGCTGGGGACCGCTTAAGGAGACCGCGGTTGCGATCAAGTCAGAAGACAGGAGTCTCCGGGCTGAAGCAGAGCTTGCAGAGGCGGTAGTTGCTGAAGGGATGACCGGAACTGCAGAGACCAAAGCAAATACAGCAGAGAGTCCAGGGTTCGGGGCAGTCTTCTCGTTCACATCGATTCTTGCTCTATTCGTTCTGTTAAGGAGAAAAGAGTAAATATTATTTTTTTATTTTTTATTTAGAAATATAAATTTAGAGGTATAAAATGACAACAAAAAAAGAACTTGAAGCAAACTTTAAAGGCGAAACAACAGAAGTCGGGCTCTATCTTGCAATGTCAAAGCAGGCTGAGCGCGAGGGACACCACACTGCAGCAATGTATTTCAGGCAGGTTGCAATGGATGAAGCATGGCATGCCGCAGAGATCGTTGAACTTCTCGGTATGATCAAAGACACAAGGTCGAACCTTGAGATGATGTTAAAAGGCGAGACTATGGCTGAAACCGAGAAGGCAAATGCTGCAAAGAAAGCGGAAGCAGAGAACATGATCGATGCTGCACGTTTCTTTGGACGAGCATCAAAGGACGAGGCACGGCACAAAGCCGGTTTAAAAGGAATTCTCATGCGATTTGAAGCACATGGGTGGTAATCAGGTAATAAAAATAGAAGTAATAATTAAATAGACAAAACGTGTAGTAATACCAGAAGAAAGAAAGCAGAGGTGATAGAGATGGCTAATGAAAAGAAGACAGACCTTCCGGAGAAGGGAGCAATCTTACAAAGAGACAGGGAGACTTATGCGATAGCACCAGCTATACCAGCAGGTGTGGTCTCCCCCAATGTTTTAAGGAAGATTGCAGATGTTGCAGAGAAATATGGTGCAGCCGCGATAAAGATAACAGGTGCACAGCGGATGGCGATCGTTGGACTCAAGGAAGAAGATATCGATTCGGTCTGGAACGATCTTGGTATGGACATGGGCGCAGCAATCGGATTATGCGTGCGAAGCGTAAAAACCTGTCCTGGAACGACATTTTGTAAGCGCGGTGTTTCAGACAGCCTTGGCCTCAGCATGGCTCTTAATGATGCGTACCACGGCATGAGTCTTCCTGCCAAGTTCAAGATTGGCGTGTCAGGATGTGCAAACTGCTGCGGTGAGTCATGGGTGAAAGACCTTGGCTTCTTTGGCTTCAGGGACGGATTTAAGGTAGTAGTCGGAGGAAACGCTGGCAGGAAGCCTAGAATCGCAAAGGAATTGGCTTATATTGAGTCAATCGAGGATGCGATTAAGGTAACGCAGAGCGTGATTGATTATTATAAAACAAACGCAAAGCCAAAGGAACGAATCGGTGAATTCACTGACCGAATCGGGTTCGAAGAGTTTACGAAAAAAGTGCTCTGATAAAGAGAAGGATGAAAGTCTTGATAAACTTCACGAGTCAAAAGAGATGAGGTACTACATTTGCTAATGAATACAAAGATGATAAAGCTTCTTGGTATCTCAGCAAGCCCTCGCAAGGCTGCAACAGATCATGTTGTAAGAAAAGCTCTAAAATATGCAGGTGAACTTGGAACGGTTGAGACCAGGTATTTCTCTGTTCACAGAAAAGAGCTTAAGTTTTGCATCCACTGTGATCACTGCATCAGGAAAGGTGGGTGCATATATAATGATGGAATGCTCGAGCTTTATCCACTTCTTCCCTGGGCTGATGCAATCATCATCGGAACACCTGTTTATCAGGGGACAGTGAGCGGACAGGCAAAGGTTTTGATGGATCGATGTCGTGCTCTCGTTGCAAGGGACGCTCATGCACTCAGTGGCAAGGTTGGAGCGGCTGTTGCTGTTGGGGGAGACCGAAGCGGTGGTCAGGAGATTGCAATTCGAACGATCATCGATTTTTTCCTCATTAACGAGATGATACCTGTTGGAGGCGGATCGTTTGGAGCAAATCTTGGAGCATCGATATGGTCAAAGGATAAGAAGGCAGAGGGAGCAGAGGCAGACAGTGTGGGTTTGGAGAGTCTTTATAAGACAGTAAAGAAGCTTGTTGAAGCTTGCAGAATTTAGAAAGATCATTGAAGAATATCTAAGAAACCCGTATCTGTTTTTTTTGATATACAGCAAAGACGATTAAGACTTTCTCTCTATTCTAACAAGGGCAAAATACGTACTTTCAAGTTTTCTTACCGTCGTTGTAACTGAAGCATCTTCTGTTCCTATTCCTGCTTTTTTCATTGCATCCGGTATCAGTTTTCGTTTAGCCTTTTCCCCAACATCTTTGCTGCCGGGTGCAAGTGTCAACACCAGTACGCCATGAGGTAAAAGTAAACTGAATGCATTTTTTATCACATCAGCGCTCAGATCCATCATACCCTCGTTATAAATATTCCACAAGTGCGGATTTGGTATGAACACACCAAAGGCTGCATGGACAATTACAATTTTATTGAATATAGGTTTACAAAAGGGAAGTAATGGTGCTGCAGATCGCAAGAGTGAAACGTTGTGTTTATATATAAGATTTCTACTGGCTCGTTTCAACATGGTTTCACTTATATCGATGCCAACAGATATATTAACCATCTCGTTTATATATTCAAGAAATAAACCAGTTCCACAGCCGATATCCAGGAGCTTGTCGCTTTGTCTGAGAGCAAGTTTTTCAAGTACCCATTCGTATTCACCAGCAGTCTTGCGTCTTTTTGCATGCCAGTGTTCGTCATCCGGGCTTCTTATGCCCCAGCTATCTCTAACTTCTTCAAGTATAGCATGAAGAGGATCATTCTTCAATTATTCCACAACCTTACTTTTGTTCTATAATTACTCGTACTTCATTTATTTTTTCTTCTACACCTTCAACAGCTTCTCTTCGCATATTATCCCACCTTTCCCGTGGCGTCTCTGTTGTAGTTGCATATTTTAATGCTACCTCATAGTATTTCAATGCAGTCTCATAATCCTTAAGCAAACGCATGTTCTCGGCAGCATCAGAATAGTGTTCACAGACCACAAACATATTTCCCATAACATATTCTATTTTTGCAGCAATTAAATCGTATTCGGCAATCCTTCCAATTTCTTCAGAACTATCTTCAGGTTTTAAGTCTATAAAATAAAACATGTATTCAAGGCCCTCAACAGCACGCATGTAGCATTTCTTCGACTCATCAAAATTGCCCAGCAATAAATGCGTTTCAGCCAGTATTACATTTAATCTCTCAGCTTCCAGGAATTTAAGATATTTCAAACTCTGGCGTGCATCACGTGCATCCTCTGTAATCATACTTAGCATAGAAAAAGGATCGGTGGACTTTTTCTCGAACATATATTCAAGCAATAGAGGATGGACCTTGATTTTAACAGGCAATTTTATCTCTTCAATAGCTTTTGCCTTCTCTCTATCCTCATGCATAAAGTAATTCATTTCCTTAATTTCAGTTGAACCATAAATCTTGTTATAGTACAAATCCGCTTTATTGAACAACTCAATGCTTTTTAATGGACGCGTGATGTATACATTATTACCTGCCACAGAATACTCATTAGCTATCCGTTTTTCATCAATATCCTTCTTTTCAGCCAGAAACCCTATAGCCTTTTCAATATTTAATAAATAGCCACTATAATCAAGCGTTGTTTTATGATAGTTTGCAACCAACCCGTAGACCCTATTTGCATACTCAAGAGAAGCGTCAGATTTGTTTTCTTTCATTAGCCGATCAGAAGCATGTTCGATGCCGCGTTTTAAAGTTGCCTCGATCGCGATTGCAAGCTCATCCGATTTGCCAAGCTTCTTTGCAATCCACCAGGCATCAATGTACCAGAAAATTTCGTCACTATCCAGATCATAGGAAAGCTTGCCTATTTCAATATAAAGTTCAAAAGCCTTGTCAAACTTGCCTGCTTCTACTGCCTCGGAAGCAGCCGAGGAAAGCACTTCACATGCATAGTTATCCCCTGCATTATAATATTGTATAGAAGCCAGCCGATATAGATCAATCCTTTCATTGAGCCGAGTTGCCTCTCTTGCTTCCTGTTCAAACTTTCTTGCATAATTTCTAAAACGTTCTTTACTCATAGCTTAACTCACCGCATTAAATTATTATTAGTAACTCTTACTAATAACATCTACCCTTAATCTATCTTTCGCAACCATACACCTGCAAAGCTCCGCTTTGCAGAAAGTAGTTTTTATTTCTCGATTGC
>RXIJ01000087.1 GCA_004212095.1 Methanosarcinales archaeon
AGAAGAATATATGATCCGGAGATATTTCTTAAAGAAGGGATTACCTACCGAAGCATAGGATGGAAAAGAAATTTTTAACTTTAATCGAATGTGTAATGTTTGGAGAATAATACTGATGGGATTAAATATTGCAAAGAAAATTATCACAGAGCATCTAGTGGAAGGTGAAATGGAAGCGGGAGAAGAGATTGCAATCAATATCGATCGCACTTTAACCCAGGATGCAACAGGCACCATGGCGTACCTTCAGTTTGAATCGCTTGGTGTGAAGCGTGTTAAAACCGAGCTTTCCGTAAGCTATGTCGATCATAACACGCTACAGGCAGGCTTTGAAAATGCAGACGATCACCGATTCCTGCAAAGCTTCGCATCAAAATACGGGATATATTTCTCAAAACCTGGAAACGGCGTATGTCACCAGGTCAACCTCGAAAGGTTCTCAATTCCCGGGAGAACTATTGTTGGCTCGGATAGTCACACACCGACCTCAAAATGCCTAAAATTGTTGGTGTGGAGCTTACCGGAAGCTTGAAGCCATGGGTTGCTGCTAAAGATGTAATTCTCGAATTACTTCGACGGTATACCGTTAAAGGAGGTGTTGGAAAGGTCTTCGAATACTATGGGGAGGGCGTAAAAACACTTTCTGTCCCGGAGCGCGCGACGATTACTAACATGGGTGCGGAACTTGGAGCTACCGCATCTATCTTCCCTTCAGATAATATCACACGAAAGTTTTTTAAACAGCAGAATCGAATCTCTGACTGGAGTGAATTACAGGCAGATTCCAATGCAGACTATGATGAAACGATTCATATTGAGCTTGATCTATTGGAACCACTTATAGCAGCACCATCTTCACCAGACAATGTTAAAAAAGTTGCGGATGTCGCAGGTACCAGTGTGCAGCAGGTAATTATTGGCTCCTGCACCAATTCAAGCTACAAAGATTTGATGGTTGCAGCACACGTGTTGAAGCGGCACAAAATACATCCTGATCTGAGTCTTCACATCACACCCGGTTCAAAACAGGTGATTGAAACCCTTGTTCGGGATGGCGGGTTTGCAGGTATGGTCAGTGCAGGTGCGCGAATTGGAGAACCGTGTTGTGATGGCTGCATTGGAATGGGCTCGGCACCGGCAACCGATACGGTATCGGTTCGTTCGTTTAATCGAAACTGGAAAGGCAGGAGTGGCACACCGGATGACAGAGTTTACCTGGCAAGTGTTGAGACCTGCATTGCAGCAGCCGTGCGTGGTGAGCTTACTGACCCAAGAGAACTTGGCATGTATCCGGAAGTACCACTGCCCAAACGCTTTGCTATCAACGACTCTATGATACTTCCACCAAACAAGCAGCCAGAAACAGTAAAAATCATCCGTGGACCAAACATTAAGCCACTACCGGAAAAACAGCCACTTTCAGAAGAAGTAAGTGGGGAAGTACTCATAAAACTTGCAGATAATATAAGCACTGATGCAATAATTCCGGCAGGAGCCAAAATACTGCCGCTTCGAAGCAACATACCAGCTATTAGCGAGTATGTGTTCCACCAGGTAGACCCACTCTTCTCAAAGCGTGCAATAGAAAAAAATGGTGGCTACATTGTTGGTGGTGAAAACTATGGACAGGGCTCAAGCAGGGAACACGCAGCACTTGCGCCCATGTATCTCGGGGTAAGTGCGATCATTGCAAAGAGCTTTGCGCGCATACATCAAGCAAACCTCATCAACTTCGGCATACTGCCTCTTGAATTTGAAAATTCCGAAGACTACACCACGATTGAAGAGGGTACAAGAATAGTCATCCCAGGCATAATAGATCAGCTCAAAGGGGACACAAACAAGATTAAAGCAGTAATCGACAACATTAAAACTATCACACTTGTACACAACTATTCACCACGACAAGAAAAGATACTACTGTCGGGCGGACTATTGAACTACACAAAAATAAGTGGTTGAGTGTTATTTTTTTAGTTGCTTGAATAAGTTGTGGGTTTCAGGATTTTAGCCATAGGATTGTACACTTGATTACTACGTAATCAAGAGTTACTGGTTATTTCTCTCACATTGTGAGCCATGTGTAATTTCATGGTTTTAATTTTTAAACGTATAGGAAAGTATAAACGCACCATGTCCTCTTGTTATTGAAATTCGATACATGATTCTGCACAACGAAGTTGTGCAGTTTTTAACGTATAGGAAAGTATAAACGCACCATGTCCTCTTGTTATTGAAATTCGATACATGATTCTGCACAACGAAGTTGTGCAGTTTTTAACGTATAGGAAAGTATAAACACAGAACGCTCTCTTGCTGGTTATTTTCTGCACAACGAAGTTGTGCAGATCTTATGGTTCGAGCTCGAAACACGTACAATCAAATTAGCTTTATTAGATCTTGCATGGCTGCTCTTGGGTCTTTTGCTTTTATGATGCCTGACGCAAGCAGCACTCCTTCACTACCAAGTTCAATAGCTGCTTTGAGATCTTCGCCTTTACTTATTCCAGCGCCACAAAGTACCCGGACACCGGGTGATATTTGCTTGACTGCTTTCACTGAGTCAGTTATGATTCCAGGGTCTGCTTTTGATACTGGTATTCCACTTCCAATCAGTTGTGGTGGCTCTATTGCTACAAAATCTGGGCCAAGTGATGCACAGGCAGCAGTGGTGTTGACGTTATTAGTGCAGAGTATTGTTATAAGCTCCAACTCATGCGATTTTTGCACAGCTAAATCAATATCTGCAATGTTTAGACGTCTCTCTGAGTGATTTATGATGCTGCCGGCAGAACCACTCCCTTTCAGTGCTTCTGCTGTGATGTGTCCGGTAAAACTTCCGGCACCTGCACCATCAACATGTTGACTGAATACCGGGATGTTTACACTGCTTGCTACACGATATATATCAGGTATCTGTGGCGCTACCACAATGTCAATACCTTGTGCTGCAATTTCTTCACATATCTTTGCCATCTCAACTGCCTTTTCTCCAACAGCTTGTGAGTAAGTTTTGAAATTTAATACGATTACCGGGTTTTCTAACTTTACCATGTTATCACCATTTTAATCAGTAGTGATTTTGTTTAGGCATATTATACTATAAACTTTTCTATAACTCGAATTTCATTGAAGCTTTGCATACAGTGACTTTCCACATAAAAGTAAGATGTTTTAACACACCACTTTTTATCATATCCAGGCATCCCATAATGAATAACCTGACCAAAATGCGAGACTCGATGGTGAAGCCCCACTTTGACAATTCTTTAATCTTTTGATTTCCTTCTTCGCAGCTTTCTATTCCAAAACATAAAGAACTAAAGAGAGGTACACTCAGGAATCTGATTAAAGATGCCGGACTTAACCATTTGTGGAATTTGTTGAGTTGTTGTGATGAAAAGGTTGGATAAGCTCTGTTCACCGGTCAATAGAAAGCAAACGATTGATGCCTGTTACAAAAGCTTCCACTGACGCCATCACAATGTCTTCGCGTGCAGCCCTTGCAGTTATTATCCTTCCATTTTCATCTTCCACACCGATAATAACCTCTGCAAGAGCATCAGACCCTCCTGAAATAGCAGCTATCTTGAAATCTCTTATCTTCACCTTGAACCGCTCACCAAGCATACTTTCAAGAGTGCCAAGTGCTGCATCCACAGGACCTACACCCGTATTCGCTTCAATATGTTCCTCCCCATCTATAATCGCTTTAACCGCTGCTGTCGGTGTGATGATGTTTCCTGTCATAACAGATACCTCTTTTAACGTTATTGCCTGCTCCCTTTTCGAGCCTTTTCCCATGATCGTATCTGCCACAGCAAAAAGGTCTGAATCCGTCACATTCTTGCCTTTATTGGCAATGTTTTTAATGCGTAAGATTATTTCTTTTAATTGTTCCTCGGTTGGACGTATTCCTGCATTTTTCAGTGTCTGGTCTACTGCATGCCTGCCTGCATGTTTACCAAGCACGATTCTCCGTTTCTGTCCAACCATTTCAGGCGTCATAATGCCGGGTTCAAAGGTGTCTGACTGCATAAGTACACCATGTGTGTGTATGCCAGATTCATGTGCAAACGCATTCTCGCCAACAACTGGCATAGTGATTGGTATCTTAACACCAGTGAAACCCTCGACCATCTTTGAAGTTTCAAACAGGTATTCAGTATTAATGCTTGTTCTGACATCGTACATGCACTGAAGGCTCATCACCACCTGCGATAGATCTGCATTGCCTGCACGCTCCCCTAGTCCATTGACTGTCACCTGCACCTGCGAGGCCCCTGCTTCGCATGCCGCAAGGCTGTTGGCTGATGCAAGACCAAAATCATTATGGCAGTGAACATCAAGCGGTGTGTGAAGTTCACTGCGCAGACTTCTTATCAATTGGAACATTTCAGATGGTACAATCACACCCACGGTATCTGGTACATTTATAATATCACATCCAACAGACTCAACTTCAGTAGATATTCTTTTAAGGTAAGAGGGCTCTGTTCTTGTGGCATCCATTGCCGAGAACATGCATTTAACCCCGTGGTCCTTAATGTATTGTACTGCTTCAACTGCCATCTCACACACCTCATCCTGCGATTTCTTGATTGTGTAAATTCGTTGAACATCAGAGGTGGATACAAAGGTGTGTACCATATCCACATCACAGCGAATGCATGCATCAATGTCATCTTTAATTACCCTGGCAAGCCCACATATATCCGCACCCGGGTTTGAAGCAGTTATTTGTTTTATCGCTTTCATTTCCCACCCGGACGATGACGGAAATCCTGCCTCGATCACATTTACCCCAAGCTTATCTAATTGCTCTGCTATGCGAAGTTTTTCTTCAATCGTAAGAGAAACTCCAGGCGTCTGTTCCCCGTCCCTGAGAGTTGTATCAAAAATGTTGATGTTTCTTCGTTTTAATGATTGATTAAAGTAAAATATTATCCCTCCTTGATTACTGTCGCACTCTATTGCTAGCGCAATCGAGAATTACTGGTTATACTTTCTGCAAAGCGCAGCTTTGCAGTGCTTCTTGCAATTAAGAGTTATTTCTGTACACATCGAGAATTACTGGTTACTTTCTGCAAAGCGCAGCTTTGCAGTGCTTCTTGCAATTAAGAGTTATTTCTGTACACAGAGTGTGCAGTAAATAGAGATATGATAAGACATAAATCTTTTGTTTGGAACTTTGAAACAAAGCTGTGATAGAACGTTGTAAAAACAGATACGGTTTAATATAATATTTTTTTCATTATTACAGCGTTTTCACCATCGCTGTAGTAACTTGGTTGTGCGCCAATTGATACAAATCCATGTTTTTTGTAGAAACTGTAAGCAGAATAATTACTTTCCCGAACTTCAAGATATATTTCATTTATTTTTTTGCTCTTGAACGTACACGCGATGGCATTTAGTAATATACTTCCAATATTTTTTTTCTGGTAATTTCTATGCACTGCTATCGAGAAAACCTTACCAATACCATTGAACTCAATACCGACTATAAATCCAACAATCTCTACTTGCCATTCTGCTACCAGAAATGTGTCTGCATTCAGCTCATAAAATTGCATGTAGAGGTCAGGGCGATGCTCATTGAATGCTTGGTATTCGATATCTAATACCTTCTGGAAGTCACGTGGCCTGAAGTTTCTTATGGTAATTACATCTGTCATAAAATCCTGGTTTGAAATCTACTGCTGCAGTAGGTGTTATACTTTGTGGGCGAGTAACTGCACTGCACAACTTCTGCACTGCACAACTTAGTTGTGCAGAAAATAACAGGTAGCTTTTAATTCTCGAGTGCGTTAGCAATCGAGTGCAACAAAACATAATAATAGCATTTCTCTCGTCAAGACAGTTGTTACTTCCAAGAGTGACTAACGCATAGTTGTTACGAGTTGTTCCAATCTCCGAATCCGTCTTTCTGTAAACATTCTTTGGTGTTCTGGACTCTTCCTTAAACCGTTTTTTTCATTACTCTTCTTGGAATCGTTATATCTTTTGATCCATCTCTGCAACCACATTCCGGATCTGCCAACACTTTTGCAGATTTTTAGAGCGCCGTTCGCCTTTTAGATATTGATCGACCGCATACGATTGCGTCCCTGCTCTTTTGTATCCGTTTTGTCTGATTTTCCCATAACGCATCATCTATATGCGCTATGTTTTTTACGCTTGAAATTTCACAACTGTAAGTGATGTGCTGAGCCCTTCCAACTATCTGTCTTGCAGAGCAAAAGCCGGAGGTCTATTATCAAGCCAAAGACCAAGATATCTTTGTATTGATAAAAGATATTTGAGTACGGGCTAAATGAGGTAGTCCTATCCATTAGACAGGATATTTGGAAGGCATAGGCACTAAACGATGTAAAGAGCTTTTCCAGTTAGCTAAACAAACACTATTTCTGTTTGATTGTTGCAATGTCGCCAAGAGTTGTTTCTTTGTTCCCCCCAGCACGTTTGTACTCTCCTGAAGTTATTTGTTCTGTTAATCTGATATGAAGTGTGTGTTCGAGTTTTTTTCTCACGCTATCTTCTGGGTGTATATCTCCACGCTCTATTTTGCGAATAAGACTTGCTTTTTCGTTAATTTTGTCTGCCAGTTCGTCTATAGTTAGTCCTGCGTTCTCACGTGCCTGTTTTATTAGTGCGTTGAGGTCTGTTATCAGTTCTTCTTTGAGTGCGTCAAAGATATCGTGTCTTGGTCTTTTTGCCAATATAGGTCTGCCTGTAGTCACAGCTGGCGTTTTTTGCGTGGCTGGTGGCGTCCGTTGTATACTTATTGTTTTTCCATGCTTTGCACACTTGGGACAAACTTCAAGCGTTGTTCCTTCAATTCTTACACGCTGGGAGCGCCCTCTTATTTCCTGTCCGCATATTTCACATTGCATATTAACCATCTTTTTGTTTGTTGATTCTTTTGTTTGCATAATTCGTTTTGTAGATAAAAAAAGTTTGCATTAGTAAATTTGGGGAAACTTTTGATTTTCCTTTTATTTGCTGTGTTATATGTCCTGCCGAAACATAGCGGAGTGAGGTAAGGACACAAAGTATCCGTAGAGTTGCCAGATACCCGCCCATTTTTATATTTTCACTTGCTATTTCTTTTATCACCATTTATTTCATTACTATTTCCCAAGAATTCATAATCAACTTTTTCTATATATATTTGAAAACGATTAAAATCATTATAATTTATTAGTGGCTTAACTAATGATGATTTATTTCCCTTCATGTTTACAATTGGCCAGATTTTGATTTCTTTCGTTGTTATTCGCAGAAGTTCAATAATTGAAGCTGTCAACTTAGCTGTTTGATTTAAAAGTCTATCCCTTTTTTGGGTATGACCTGGTTTTGCAGGCATGCTGCACCATACCGACAGTTTTAAATACTGTGCCAAGTCTGCCTTTTATGGCAAAGATTTCAAAAGTTTTCAAAAGAATCTATTTCACAGACTCGTTTGAAAACTATTTTGCTTTAAAAAAACGTCTCGATATGCCAATTTTTATTTTTCCTGGACATGGGAGACATTGCACAGATTATTTTGATTTACCGTATCTTTACACGCCAATCAACACTTAAAACAGACTCCATTTCCTTAATGAGTTGTACTAACACCGTGTCCACTATTAATTTCCTTCTATCACTCTCATTTTTCCATTCTAATCCATAACTTGATGATAAATATCGCTAAGCCATCTCTCGGCGTTTGATCGTTGCGAGATTATAAAGATTAAATGCAAACGCGGTGAATATCATTTTTACGGCAACTCTTGCAACAGTCGTTACCTGTACATGACCTGAGTTAAATACGCTTTTTATCACAGCGTACGGTCGCTCGCCGGGTGATCTTTTCCTGCTTATCCGCTTGTTTAGCAGTTCTTAAACCACTTTCCCCCCTCTTTTGAGAGATCCACCTGTGAATCATAGAGGGATGCGGGTGTTGTCTTGATATCCCTGATAAATTCATGCTCTGTTTCCATCTTAGAGTGAAGTTTGTATCTAAAATAGGATTTTATGTTCTTTTTTGCCCATGTAACTGTCTTTACTTCGTCTTGTCTTTGCTTCATCGCCTCTTAGTTTATCTGACTTTTTTACATGGCCAGTATGTCCGTTGTGGTGTCCTCTGGTATTGTTATTAGTGTTGGTGTTGTGTTTGTTACTTGACCATGCAGTTTTATTCGGCACTCGAACACTACGTATTGTGACAGCCCCATGGTGGTGTTAACTTTTATATATGTATATGACCTATCTTAAGTGCAGATAAAGTATAACCTTCAGGAGGAATGGAATTTGAGTTTTGCAGAGCGAGTGATAGGAATAATAAAGAACCCGAAAAGCGCTATGGAAGACATCACGGAGCAGCCGTTGATAGAGGAAGCGGTTATAATCGTGGGAGTATATGCGGTTTTAAGTGCTATCTCAGGGCTTGTGATGGCTGAAAAAATCACCTATGTTTTTGAGGGGATGGAGGATGTGTCGTCATCGATTGAGTCGATTACAAGAGTATCCACTGTTGTTTTCCCATTAATAGGTGCTTTTATCGGATGGGTCGTTGTCACAGGAATCCTTCATCTGGTGTCCCTTGCTCTTGGTGGTGAGGGAAAGTTCTATCCACAGATTATGACTGTTGTTGGGTTTAGCATGATTCCTCTTATTTTTGGAGGCATCATCGGAATTGCATTAATTTCTATGGTTGAACCAATAACTGTAACGATTTCAGCGACAAATCCGTGGGCTGCAAAAGATGCGCTTAACAATCCATACCTGACTGCCTCAAGTGTATTTGGAACACTCATGCAGTTCTGGGCTGCAGCGATAATATTCTTTGGGGTTAAGAATGCTCATCGTCTCTCGCCCGGGAAGTCTGCAGTTGTTGCAGGAATTCCTGTTGTGATTGCGATTATCTCCTTTGTATGGGGTAGCGGCATTGTATGAGTATCCTTAAAATAGAGGATTTGTTCAAGTCGTATACGCTTGGCAGGCTCGATGTACCTGTACTGCACGACATTAATCTTGCAATTGATGCCGGCGAGTTTGCTGCAATAATGGGGCCATCTGGCAGCGGAAAGAGCACACTCATGAATCTCATCGGCTGCCTTGACCGACCAACATCCGGGAAGATAACGATTGGGGGTGAGGATATTTCTATGCTCTCAGAAACAGAACTTGCCCATATTAGGGGTGAGAGAGTTGGTTTTGTTTTCCAAACGTTTAACCTGATATCCCGCCTCACTGCACTTAAAAATGTGGAGCTTCCGATGGTTTATCAGGATATTTCGCGGGGCGAGAGGCTCAAACGGGCGGCTAAACTTCTTGAAATGCTTAGTCTAATGGATCGGGCAGACCACAAGCCGCCCGAGCTTTCAGGAGGGCAGCGCCAGAGGGTTGCGATTGCACGGGCGCTTGCAAATGAGCCGGATATTCTGCTTGCTGATGAGCCGACAGGAAACCTTGACTCGAAGACAGGTCTCGAAATTATGCAAATATTTAATGACTTGCACAGCGAAGGGAGGACTATTATAATGGTTACTCATGATCAGGGGCTGGCAGAGAACTGCGA
This sequence comes from Methanosarcinales archaeon, assembly GCA_004212095.1. GTDB lineage: Archaea > Halobacteriota > Methanosarcinia > Methanosarcinales > EX4572-44 > Argoarchaeum. The sequence continues at coordinate 9,569 of RXIJ01000087.1, forward strand.
TCGGATTATCAGGTTAAAAGATGGTGGGATTGAGAATGAATAGTGTTGATGTGTCGCACGTCTCAAAGTCTTTTGATGGACAGGCTGTAATCAGTGATTTATCCTTTGAGGTTAGAGCAGGTCTACTTATGTATGGAAAAAAACCAACTATTAAAGAGGTAATAAAATATGTACGAGCGAATTAGGGTGCTCTTTGCAGCAATAATTATACTATCTTCCGCTGGAATATCAGGAGCAGTACTCGCGGAAAACTCCCTGGAGATTAGCCTTATAAAATACGATCCCTATCCTGTCAGCCCAGGATCTGACTTTAATATATGGGTCCAGGTGAAAAACATTGGAGATAACGAGGTAAGCGGTGCATCAATCGAGTTTGTCCCTGAATATCCGTTCGCAATTAAACCTGGTGAGAGCACGGTGAAGCATCCCGGAACAATACGAGAAAAAGATGAAGTAGTGTACAGGTATGCTTTGCACGTTGACAGGGATGCTTTTGTTGGCACAAACACGATAGAGATAGGTTATAGAGTGGATGGCACGTTCACTAAAAGGGAGTTTGATATCGAAGTGGGAAGCGAGGTTGTTGACGCCAGAGGAACGGTCAGACTTGAAAGCTGCGTGGTTAATCCGGAAGCAATCATTCCAGGCGATATAGCTATTCTAACACTAAAACTTACGAACAGTGCCTCACAGTACACGATTAAAATGGACGGGACAGACTACAGCATGAATGCCCAGATACAGTCAGCAGAACTTTCAGGAGACGATGGGA
>RXIJ01000088.1 GCA_004212095.1 Methanosarcinales archaeon
TTAAAGCAAAATAGTTTTCAAGCGAGTCTGCAAAAGAGACTCCTTTGAAAACTTTTGAAATTTCTGCCATAAGAGGCAGACTTGGCAAACTATCTAAAACTGTCGGTAGGGTGCAGCATTCCTGCGAATCAGGTCATACCCAAAAAAGAGATAGAGTTTTAAATCAAAAAGCTAATTTGACGGCTTCCACATAATGGAACCGGTGGGAGTTTCTTCTTTGATGAAAAACGATAGGAGTAGCACGTGTCAGGGATTAGTTAGAATGGAAAGAAGGCGAACTTAGAGGGGGAATCCGGGGAACGTGGGTGATAAGCCAAATAACCACCAGAGATGGCCTGTTCTTCAGAACAGTGTGGCGTGATCGGGGCTGGAACTTTAAGAAATGTGTAAAAAAAGGGAAGATGATAAGATGCAAAATAAAAATACCGGATATGGCTGAAAGGTAATGCAAAAAATGCCGCAGCATAGTTAATCCAGAAATAATATTGAACCTGTGCACAACTTAGGTTCTGTCCTGTAGCAGTTGAAATGGGAACGTTTAAGTGATTGAAGAAGGTAACACTTTTTTTAAAAAGAATCAAGGAGATTTAACAATGGTAAAAAAAGTAGTAATTATTGGAGGAGGAGACGCGGCATTCCAGCTCGTTGAATTTGGTTTTACAAGAATAGAAGGGGCAGACAAAGATATAAAAATAACGATTATAAAAAAGGAGAAACGTGGGTGGGTCTCTGTTTGTGGGCTACCTTTTGTTCTGCAAGGATTGTATCGCGGCATAGACGATGTAGAGGTAAAAGAAGTGCAATCATATATCGATCGAGGTATTGATGTCAGAACTGAAACCACAGTAGAAAGTATTGATATCGAAAATAAAAGCATCAAAATTGTTAATGGAGAAGAGCTTCGATATGATTATCTAGTGATAGCAACAGGAGGAATACCTACCATCCCCCCAATCAAAGGAGCGGAGCTTGGCGGGGTTTATGCTTTGCGTAACGAGGATGATGCAGAAAAAATAATGGATGCAATGAGTAAAGCAAAGAATGGTGTGGTGATTGGAGCGGGAATTATAGGACTGCAGGTGGCAGTAGCGTTCCAAAGAGCAGGCATAAAAACAATGGTCACAAAAACACGTCCTGTGCTTCTTCGCTCACTTCTGGACCCGGATATGGCATCAATTGTTCAGCAAAGACTGGAAAAAATGGGAGTTAAGTTTGCTCTTGGAAGGAAAATAAATGCCATAAAAGGTAGTGGGGTAGTGAAGTCTGTTACAATCGATGGAGAAGAAATTCCAGCAGATATAGTAGAGATATCTACAGGAGTTAAACCAGATGTTGATCTTGCAAGAAAGGCAGGGATAGTAACAGGAGAGAAAGGCGGGATAGTAACCGATCGTTTTATGCATGTTAATAAAGGGGGGAGATATATAAACAATATCTATGCACTTGGCGATTGTGTGGAGGTTATCGATGCAATGACCTACCGTCCATCACTGAGCCAGCTCGCATCCACCATTTTAGTACAGGGCAAGGTCATCTCTGATAATATATCCGGCATCAGTTCTTCCTCTGAGCCGTGTTTGAGTCCGATTATTACCCTTATTGAAGATCTTCAGATAGGATCAGTTGGGGTTACTTCAGAGAGAGCATCCAAGTATGGAATAAAAATAATTGTTGGTAAAGCATCCAAATTTACAAGGGCAAGATTCACTCCGGGAAAAAAGCCAATCACAGTAAAATTGATCTTTGATGCCTATTCCGAGAGATTGATAGGAGGGCAGATTATTTCAGAGGAGACGGTTGCCGAGAGGATTAATGAGTTGTCACTATCTATACGAAAAAATGAGCTGATAAAGGAATTATGTAAAAGAGAGAGATGTTATGACCCATCACTTACCATGGTGGAGGATGTTATTGTAACCGCTGCTGAAGATGCTTTATCAGCCAGGCACTGATAATTTCGGTTCCTTGGAGAACCTGAACTGTATTTTATTTTTAAAGTAAAATTGCCTACAACATGCTGTTAGCCAAAGTTTACTATAGTCAAACACCTAACATTCAGGATTTCTGAATGTGTGGCGCAAATTTATTAATCCATGATTTAGCGTAACTTAATTTCTTTAGACATTCAAAAGAACATCTTTGATATTGCACGCTTCAATACATCCAGGTTTTTTATGAACGTTTTTGAAATCTCCCTCTTTGCATCTTTTTGGATATATTCAATTGGATTCGAGATCCGGGGAATATGAGGGAAGGTACACAAGTACAATATCTAGTTTCTCCGCACATTCCTGTACTATTTTTGCCTTGTGAGAACTAAAGTTATCCGGTATTGTGATAATCCTTCCTTTTGGATTTGCCTTCCGACCGTTTTAAGAAACATCGGATATCCTCCTTTTTTGAACGCTTACGAAAACCAATAACTGATCGTCCGTTTATTGGATAAAAACAAAGGTATTTGCCTTAAGTTTACTGGTATTTTTATAGATGACCGTTTTTCCGAATGACCAGGGTTTTTGAGTATTAAATGTTGTTTGCGGGGATGATTCGTCAAAAAAATCCTATTATGTCTTTATCAGTTACTTCTGGCAATCTTTTTTTAAAATACCCTCAGCATCTTTTGGTTTTCGATAATCGAATGAATATAGCTTAGCAATAGTTCATTTTAAATCCACCTAATATTATGCGAATCTGTTTTGCACTAATTTTGCACTATATTCCACATCAAATTTCTTGGAAATTAACAGTTGTACATCTTTTGTTGTCCAATTGCCATTATCTTCAAGAATCCTTTTTAATTTCTCTTTTTGGGAAGCTGTTAGTTTTGATGGTCGGCCACCAGAAAATTTTGGTATTATGCCATCGTATCCTTCTTCAATCTCTCTACATCCACGGTAAGTTGGAGCAGATCATAAAAAAGATCGAATTGAATCACAAGATAACTCGGGTTGATCTGTTATTCAAGTATAGCAAGGTCTATCATGTCGACCTTGGAGGATCATGGTATAGAGTTAAGGTTATAAAAATAGCTCGAACTTCTAACTGAAACGTTGAGAAGAGCCTTTATAGTATTGTGTTTGTCATGGGTGCGATGGATGATAGTTTTTTGTCATATTTTCCAAAATCCACTTATTACCCATACCAAAGCGAAGCAATGGAAAAAATCTATGATGCACTGCTTCGTGGGCAGTTCGTGTTGTTCGAGGGTGCATGCGGAACCGGGAAGACATTAAGCTCGCTTGTTCCGGCACTCAGTGTCGGTGAAAAACTGGGAAAAGTGGTGTTGATTGCAACCAATGTTCATCAACAAATGGAGCAATTCATTACTGAAGCCAAAGAAATTAAACATAGAAAAAATGTCAATGTTGTGGTGTTAACTGGCAAGATGTTAATGTGCCCGCATCCTGATATGGATTATGATCGCTGCAAACTATTTCGCGAGAATACTTTTGAGCTGGTCGAAGCTGAAAAGGATGCTAACCTCCTTAATACCCAGCTTAAAGCACTCAATAAAAAATACAAGGATACGCAGGATGCTGAACTGGTCGATCTTCGAAATGCGATTGCAAGAGATGCTGATGAAGAGAGAGATAAGTGCCGAACACTTAGTACCGTATCCTGCAATGAATTATACGAGTTGTTAAAATCCGACAGCACCGCGGGTTTTCGGGAATGGTTGTTCAGTACGGTTCGTCATCCGGAAGAGATAGCAGGATGGGCGTATGAACATGGGGTATGCGGCTATGAACTTTTAAAACGTGAAATAAAAAATGCCAATCTTATTATTTGTAATTATCATCATTTATTAAACGCTGATATATTCGATAACGTTCTTGGCTGGATCGAACGCACCCCAGACGACATCATCACAATCTTTGATGAAGCTCACAATATCGAGTCGGCAGCAAGAAGCCACTCTTCTTTGATGCTATCTGAGACAATACTGGATCGAGCGTTTGTTGAGATTGTCGAGCACCGGGTCAACGATACGGAACAGGTCGGTTTGTTTTTTTCAGTTGTTAAGAAACTCATCCATGATGCATATGAATCACGTTTACAGTTTGGAGAGCGTGAGCGTTTCACCGAACGCTGGCAGGATATGCGTATTTCAGATCCTGCCACAAGAGAGGACTTGTTCAAAGAAAAACTTAAAAAAACGATGGCAGAGTCAGGATTTACCAATGCTGTTATAGATGCTGCCATTAAACTTGGAAGTGAGTTTGAAAAACAATACAAAAAAGAGTTTAAAATTGGACGAACAAAGATTCTAAAATCCTCCTCCACTCTTATTGCAGCAGTCTTTCTCTACAATTATCTTTCAAATACAAGCGAATACTATCCCATTCTGAATGTGCGTAGAATCGATAACAAGCTTACTGGCAGACTTGAATTGTTTATCAGCATACCTCGTCACATAACAAAGCCATTGTTTGAAACGCTACACAGTGGCGTACTAATGTCTGCAACACTCCGCCCATTTGACATGGTGAAAAACACACTTGGGATTACGAGGGACACTGTAGAGCTTGCTTTTGGACTTACTTTTCCAAGAGAGCGAAGACGTATGCTTGCAGTAGAAGTTCCGCCCCTGTTTGCAAAGGATAGGGATAATACTGAGATAATAAAAAAGGTAACAGCAGTGATCACAGATATTATCCATGAAACACCTGGAAACGTGATACTGTTTTTTCAAAGTGCAAGGGAGGCTTTGCAATATTATCAAAACCTTCAACCAGATGTACCAATGTTCCTTGATGAGATTGGCATATCTGCTCAAAGTGTCAGAGAGAAATTTTTTAAGATTGGAGAAGATGAGGGTAAAGCAGTGTTAATTACCTACTTGTGGGGGACGCTTACTGAAGGTGTTGATTACCATAATGGACGCTCTCGCTGTGTGGTTGTTATAGGTGTTGGCTATCCAGCGCTAAATGATCGAATGCGTGCAATCGAATCTGCTTACGAGGTTGAGTTTGGGAATGGCTGGAACTATGCTGTCCAGGTACCTACCATCAGAAAGGTACGGCAGGCGATGGGGCGTGTGATTCGCTCTCCACAGGATTTTGGACTTCAAGTACTGCTTGATGCTCGCTATACTGTCGGATCTGCAAAAAAGCTTAGAAAATACTCGGTACATAATGCTTTTCCGGAAGATGAGCGCTTGGAGATTATTGATGTTGTACCACACCGGGTAAAGTACGCTGTAATGAATTTCTTCTCTGACCTGCAAAACTACGCTTTCGCAGAAGGTAACCAGTAATTCTCGACTGCAAAACTACGCTTTCGCAGAATTGTCGACAAACTCTGATTCTCGACTACGCAGTAATCGAGTTACATAATATTTATTAGCAAGAGTTACCATTGACCATTCTGGTGAAAAATACAATGGACAAAAAACAAGCAATCATGGCTGCCATTGTTGTACCACTAATCATTTGTGCTGCCGCCAGTGTATACTTTTTTATTGGATCGCTGGAAGAAGAAAACAAAGGCAACCAAACTATTGTAATCGTCACAATCGTTCCCCAGCAGGAATTTGTGGAAAAGGTTGGTGGAGACAAGGTTCGTATCACTGTGATGGTTCCACCGGGTGCAAGCCCCCATACTTATGAACCAACACCCAGCATAATGAAAGAGGTTACAAAAGCAGAGATGTATGCTAAGGTGGGGTCAGGTGTTGAGTTTGAGAACAACTGGATGGAAAAGATCATTAGCAATAACAGGGATATGAATATTGTAGATTGTTCAGAAGGAATCACAAAGATAGGAAACGACCCACACACCTGGAACTCTCCTGTTAATGCAAAAATTATGGTAGAAAACATTTGCAACGGACTTGTTAAGATTGATTCCGACAATGCAGACTATTACACTCAAAACAAAGATAATTACATTGAAGAGTTGGACACTCTGGATAAACACATCCATCACAAACTCGACGGATTCAGTAACCGGGTCTTTATGACGTATCACCCATCTTTTGGATATTTTGCAGAGGAATACAATTTGACACAACTTGCAGTCGAACACGGTGGCAAAGAGCCAACTCCACATGCCATACAGGATTCTATAGATGAGTCTACCCGGTATAATCTCAGGTATGTGTTTGTAGAACCACAGTTCGCAGCAGAACCCTGCAAGACCATTGCAAGGGCGATTGGTGGAGAAACAGCATCAATGGATCCGCTTGCTATGAATTACACATCAAATATGAAACAAATCGCAGACTCTCTTGCATTAGAGTTTGAAGAATAAACTTGTAAAATTACAAGTACAGGTCTGTCCATTTCGTTGTTTATGAAAAAAGAGGTAGTAAGATTGGAAAATGTATGGGTGCACTATAATCGTGTACCGATACTGGAGGAAATCAACCTTGCTATATATCAGCATGATTTTCTTGGGATTATAGGACCAAATGGTGGAGGAAAGAGCACTTTACTTAAAGTAATTCTTGGACTGATTAAGCCTGACAAAGGGGAAATTAAGGTTTTTGGCCACCCTCCTGAAAAAAGTAGAGAGCGCATAGGGTATCTTTCTCAATACAAAGCCTTCGATAGAGATTTCCCAATAAGTGTCTGGGATGTAGTACTGATGGCGCGGATGGGTTTGTATAAGATGTTTAAACGATACAGCGAAAAAGATAAAAAGTCAGCTGAAAGTGCACTAAAAACTGTAGAAATGCTCAATTATAGAGATAGACAAATCGGGACACTTTCAGGAGGGCAACAACAGCGCGTTTTAATCGCGAGAGCTCTTGTATCCAATCCGGAATTGTTACTGCTGGACGAGCCAACCGCTGGTATTGATGTTTCTGCCCAGCGAGAATTCTATGAATTGTTGAAGAAATTAAATGAAAAAACGACAATCGTGTTGGTATCCCATGACCTTACTGCAGTATCTGTTTATGTGGATAAGATTGCATGTCTTAATCGCAGACTATTCTATCATAACTCAAAGGAAATACGTTCAGAAGATATCGAAGCTATCTATCAGTGTCCAGTCGAATTGATTGCACACGGTGTTCCACACAGGGTATTAAAGGAGCACTAAGGATACCATGATAGAGTCGCTACAATATGAATTCATGCAGAATGCCTTAGCGGCAGGACTTCTGGCAAGCATCGTGTGTGGGATCATTGGTGTCTACGTAGTAGTGAATAGAATGGTCTTTATCAGTGGCGGAATAGCTCACACCGCATTTGGGGGAGTAGGTTTAAGTTTTTTTCTTGGTATAAGTCCTATGATCGGGGCTTTGTTCTTTGCTATTGCTTCTGCTCTCGGTATCGGTATGATCAGTAAAAAAACGAAGTTGCCAGAGGATACGGCAATCGGAATCTTATGGGCAGTGGGAATGGCGTTGGGCGTAATCTTCATTGGCTTGACTCCTGGCTATGTTCCGGGAATATCAACTTATCTCTTTGGGAATATTTTAATTGTATCCTCTGGTGATCTCCGCCTGATGCTTGTTCTGGTTACTGTCATAGTATCATTGATATTTTTGCTATACAAAGGGTTCTTTGCTCTTTCCTTTGATGAGGAATTCGGAAGGTTAAGGGGCATTCCTACCGGTCACTTGTATTTTCTCCTTCTATGTCTAATTGCTTTATCAGTAATAGTTATGATGCAGGCGGTAGGCATTATTTTAGTGATAGCATTGTTAACGGTTCCAGCGGCGATAACTAAACAGTTTACGTATAATATGAAAAAGATGATAATTTTTTCAATTTTACTGAGCATGGTTTTTACAGTGAGTGGTCTATGGATTTCTTACGAACTAAATATAGCAAGTGGGGCGACGATTATCCTGGTTGC
>RXIJ01000044.1 GCA_004212095.1 Methanosarcinales archaeon
TATTGTTTTAACCATCTCATTATATGATATTTTCATCCCTAATAATCTTACCCGACTACTCTCACGTTATCCACGCGGATGGTTGGTGTGATGATATCTCCAAGGTTTCTGATGTCGTCATCTGCGCCGCTGATATTTTTGAGAAGCTCAAAGATGTTGCCTGCTATCATCAGTGATTTTATTGGCTTATCCACGCTTCCTTTATTGATGGTAAACGCGTTTCTGGCTTCTACTGAAAAATCACCGGTAATCGGGTTTGCTGTATGGGCGCCGATTAAGTTGTTTATGATCACACCCGTTTTTGTCTCTGTGATAATATCTGATTTCGGGTGTTCTATGATGAAGTTTCGAGTAGATATGAATGGTGTGTGATTGTAGCTGTGTCGTACGGCATTGCCAGTGCTGTTGACATTGTCCTGGTCTGCCGTATATTTATCGTACAGGTAACTGTGAAGTGTGCCGTTCTGGATAATCTTTGTTGTCTTTGAAGGGCTGCCTTCATCATCCGCGCTGGAACTGTTAAGTCCTTCTCGAAGTAAGCCATCGTCGATGATGCTGAGATGTTCACTTGCTATTTTGGTGTGCAGTTTGCCTTCGAGGCTCGAGCGTTTCTTCTGAATGTTTTCTGCACTTAAGGATGGTATTAATGTGTGTTCTATCAGGTCTGATATCGCTATTGGCTGTAAAAGAATTGTTTGTGTTGAAGGCTTGATTGTTACCGGGTGAAGCGATTGTTTCGATAGCCTGGCTGCCTGTTTTCCAATATCATAAAAGTTTATCTTGTTAATATGTCTTGAAATATCAAAATCGTAAGCTGTAGAGCTTTGCCCACCTTTTTTGCTTATGGTTTCGATGTAACCACTTGTAGCAGTGGTGTGTTCAGAGACATTGACATCATTGCTGTTAATTATTTGTTGGCTTGCTACTGCACAGGTAAATCCTCCTGATGTTGGGGCGGTATCAGGGATGCTTGTTGCACCACGTATTATTTCAAGGGCATGCTCGATGCAGGTTTCAACAGTGATCTCTTCAATGTTTTTATCATATAATCCTTTTACTGATGGATAGTGTGTATGCGATGGGAGTGATTTCCATCGTGTGTCTGCTGGGCGTATTTTTGCACTCTTTACCGATAACTGCGTTGCATCAGCGATTTTTTTAGGGTTGTTGGTGCTTGCATATCCAATCGCACCATTAACGATTGCTCGCACCCCGATTCCTTCAGCACTGCTATCTTTTGCTACCTCAATGGTATCTTTTTTCATGTCGATTGTGACACTGCGTGCTGATAAATAATATACTTCCGCCTCGCTGGCTCCTGCTTTTTCAGTGAGCTTGAGTGCTTTTTCTATATTTAGCATCCAGTGCCTCCACAAGGGAACTCTCGATTGCGAAGCAATCGAGTGCAAGAGTTTTCTTCTATATTTAGCATCCAGTGCCCCCAACGAGGGTGTTTCTTACAAGTATGTGTGGTGAGCCGTCTGATACTGGGACAAACTGTCCTGCTTTACCGCACTGCCCTGACTGCATCTTAAGATCGCATCCAACGGCAGCAACATTTTTGAGTATCTCAAGGATGCTTCCTGAAAGAGACACATCTTTTAGAAGTGTTGTCAGTTCACCATTTTCAATCACATATCCTCGCTCAGCACTGAACTGAAATATGCCATCTCCGGGATTTACCTGTCCCCCACGTGAGCCAATAAGATATATGCCATTTTTTATCTCATCTTTCATTTCTTCAAAGGTGGTACTGCCGTTTTCGACGTACGTATTGCTCATGCGGATGACTGGCATTGAATAACCCTGTGCCCTGGCATTGTGCGGCGTTCCTCCAAATTTTGAAGCACTCTCCCTGTTGTGAAGATAGCTTTTGAGCACGCCGTTTTCTATCAAAACAGTTTTGCCTGACTGTGAACCTTCGTCATCAAACGGATAGTAGCCATATTCATGCATGGATGAGTCATCGCATACTGTAACAAGCGGCGATGCAATCTGTGTATGAAGCTTGTCTTCAAGTACCGAATTTCCTTCAAGCACGTGGTCAGCCTCTGCTGCGTGTCCTACTGCTTCGTGGATAAACACGCCTGCAAGTTCGGTATCAAGTATTACTGGCATAACCCCGCCTTTTACACTTTTTGCATGAATAAGATCTATTGCAATATCTGCCGTCTTTGATGCAATCTCGCAGGCATCATGTTTGGCAAATAGTTCAAAACCGGATATTGCAAAGCGATTATCTCGTGCTATCTGGTAATTGCCATTCTGCTTTGCAACAGCTGCAACGGTAAATCCGATTCGCGGCAGCGTATAGCTTGCCTTAATCCCTTCCGAACTTATGTATTCTACAGTAACTTCTGATTCCATATAGGAGGTACTCACGCTTGTAATACCTGGTTTTTGTGCTGCTTTTGCTATCTCTTTTACAAGCTTGAGTTTCTCTTCAAGATCAATGTCTTTAAAATTTTCTTTAACTGCAGGGAGCCTTTTTATTTCCGGTTGGTTGGCCATCACCATTTCAACCTTTTCTCTTGGTGTTTTCCGGTTGGTTGATAGAGCAATCTCAGTTGCTGTTGATAATGCCCTCCCGATATGTTCAATGTTTTCAGTAGTCGCAATCCCCCAGCTTCCGTTTATTAATGCACGGATGCTTGCGCCTGTAATAAAGTTGTTTGCAGTCTCTTTAATCTCATTGTTATCAAATACGATCGAAGACGCCGTTACCTCAACAGTTCTAATGTCATAGAAATCCGGTTTCATCCATTACACCTTTTGTGGTGTGGGTGTGCCTGGCATCTCCACACTGATTGTCTTTGCAGCAAGTTTTTTTAGGGTATCAATGAAGCCTTGCTTTTTTGTACCTACGAGACTGTTCTCAAGTACTTCACTAATGGTTGAGACCGGGATTATCTTGATTTTATTCTTGTATTCCCTTTCGATCAGAACATCTCCAAGATTCATTCTCGGGATAATGACTTTTTTAAGTCCTGCTTCTGCCGCTGCCTCTATCTTGTATGTGACACCACCAACTGGTAACACGTCTCCACGCACTGATAGCGAGCCTGTCATTGCTACGGTCTGGTCTACCGGTATTCCCTCTACTGCTGAAATAATGGCAGTGGCTATTGATATGCTTGCCGAATCACCTTCGACACCTTCATAAGTTCCAACGAACTGCACGTGTATGTCCATCTTTGTGATGTCGCGTCCTGTTATTTTTTTTATGAATGCTGATACGTTTTGAACAGCTTCTCGTGCGATTACTTTGAGTCTCCCGGTTGCAATCAGGTGACCTTCTGATTTGGACATTGTAGGAGTAACTTCCGCCATGATCGGAAGCACGATGCCTGAATCCTCTCCCATTACTGCAAGCCCATTAACTCTTCCGATAGATACGCCAGAGCTTTCAAACATCTGATAGTCCTTTCTTCGCTCAAGGTATTTGTGGGCTAACTGCTGTTCTACCGAGCGCGCAATATGTTTTCCTTGTAACACATGTTCAACGGTTGTAAGTTCTGCATCTTCACCGCGAGCTATATCTCCTGCTACACGAATAAGCCCACCAAGATCACGAAGTTTTAATGTAAGGTGTCCTTTTCTACCAGCTCTGCGACTCGCTTCACGTATAATCTCTTCAACAGCGTCGCCTGAGAAATGTGGTATCTTGCCATCCTGCACGACTTCCTGTGCTACAAATTGCATGAGTCTTTTTCGATTTTCAGCAGTATCCGGCATGATATCGTTCATATATACTTCATAGCCATATCCTTTGATTCGTGAGCGAAGAGCCGGGTGCATGCCTTGCAGCGCGTCCAGGTTGCCTGCTGATACCATAATAAAATCACATGGTACCGGGTCTGTTTTGACCATGGCACCTGAACTTCTCTCTGATTGCCCTGTAATTGCAAACTCCTTCTCCTGAAGAGCAGTAAGAAGGTTTTGCTGGGATTCAATCCGCAGGGTATTAATCTCATCAATGAACAGCACCCCACGGTGTGCTTTATGTATTGCACCAGCTTCTACTCTGTCGTGGCTTGGAGTTTCAAGCCCTCCTGACTGAAAAGGATCGTGACGTACATCACCAAGCAGTGCACCTGCATGTGTCCCGGTTGCATCGATATATGGTGCAGTCTCTTTATCTGCATTGGATACAAGGAGCTTTGGTATCATTGCCTCTTCCTTGGGCATGAACTGGCGCATCAACATAGCAATGAGCACTGCTGCGATAATACCCCAGAGCAGCATTCCAGTATAAAAAGAATAACCTATAATTCCAAAGACTAAAATCATTACGAACATGTTTCGGGCTTGACCACGTTTTCGTGCTTCAACTCGATGAGCCCCTACAATTTCCTTGCCTTTGCCTCCAGGGACTACCCTGGTCTTTGGGTTATTAGAATCCTCAGTGTTGTGGTAAACTAATACATCCTGTAGTTCTTCCTTTGGCAAAAGTTCTGCCAGTGCCTTTGCAAGCATTGATTTACCAGTGCCTGGTGTTCCAAGCATCATCACATGCCGCCTCTGGTTTGCAGCCTTTTTAACAACCTCAACTGCATGTTCCTGACCAATTACATGGTCTATGAGTTTCTCCGGAACCTTAATATCACTCGTGGATGTAAATTCCATTTCTTCGGAAATTTCTTCTTTCGTATTATCTTCCATAATTTCTTCTTTCGTATTATCTTCCATAATTATCACAGACAACAGGATATATAAAATAGTAAAATGAATGATTGATGTAGACAATTGATTAAGTATGATTTAAAGATATCGTATGTCTTGTTCTATCGTATGTGTTCTGCACAACTTCGTTGTGCAGAAAACAACTCTTGATTGCGCTAGCAATCAAGTGCCTTTTCCACTGCTTCTTTATGAATTCTCGCTGATGTGTGTATGCCATCCTTTGTGCCTCGCACTGCCCTGCAGGGATAATGCTGTATGGCTAAGCCTATTGCAGATGGTGCTTCCTTTTCTTTTAGTCCTATAATTTCCTCTGCCCCGTAAAGTGTGCTTCCACAGGGTGCACAGCGGAGCACTTTAACATTTTTAATAAGTCCATTTTCTGTTGTAATGTCAAGCTCTGGCTTTCCAATGTATGCTGTAAACTCGTTTATTACCTCACTTTCACCAGGCTCAATACTGCAGCACACATCTTCAATTCGAAGATCAACGTTGTATTTTTTTGCAATTCTACGATCGTGCGTCACATCACATCTAAAAGCTGCCGCTGGTATAATAATAGCTTTTACCCCACTAATGGCGGCAAGGTCAACGATTGCTGAGGTTATATCCGGGTGAAGAGAATAAGTAATTAATAGGTCGCAGTTGAAGATGTCACGTTTTTCAAGTTCGTCTACTATTTGCCCGGCATCTTCGATAAAATCAGGAAGTATTTCTGGCACCTCTGCGGTTTTGATTGTAAATGGAGTTATGGTACTAAGAGTTTTGATTAACCGCCCTCCATATTTTCCACGCTGTATGACACTTACTGTAAGCATTTGTGTGTGTTTCCCTTCTTGATTGTTTCTCGCACTTGATTACTAATGCAATTGAGTATTATTTCTGCACAACGAATTTGTGTAGTGCTTGCGCAATCTAATCTTTTATTACCTTTTTCCCATGCGCCTGTGGTATTATCTTACATTTACCACCTAAATAGTTGTGTGTGAATGGATCCATTCCCTGTTTTATATTAAGCCTGTCAAGAAATATTGCAAGGGCTGCTATTTCCGAATGCGGCTGGTTGCCAACTGCAACATTTAAGTCTGCAATCCGGTACAGTTCTGATGGCACCTTTTCCGCACCAACTATTATCAACAGTTTATCATCTGTGCGTATCTGAGGCAGTGCCTCCTGTATGCTAACGCCGTACATGGTCAGGTGTATAATTTTTCCACCGTCATTCTTCCATTGTACTACTCTTTTTCTCCAGTCAATATTGTTATGTACAGTGAAGTTTCCACCCCAGCAGTCTGTTACTTTTTCGATGCTCTCTTTCACATGTTTATCGCTTCCGGTAAGAAGCATGCTATCTGCTCCAAGAGCTCTTGCTGTAAGTCCTACGTGTGTAGTTACCCGTGCATCGCGCCATTGTCTGTGCCCGATTCGAAGGATTGTGATATTCATGATTTCTTTTCTTTTTAGTTGTCTGTACACTAAACTGTATCTGTTTTTTTATAACTTTCCCTTCACAGGTATGCACTTTTACCGCCAGGATCTCCCTCTGTGGTTTATGCTGTAAAAATTAATAGAAATAGATACGTTTTTAAATGTATAGGAAAGTACAAACTTTCCTGTACTGTTACTTAACACGAACAATAGTTAAGTGATTAGTCTGAAAATCAATCCATCGAAGCTCTGAGATTATGACTGAAATTTCAAGTATGATCATCTCTCACAAAAAAGTTTGCATCAAGGACATGGAGAGTGCATGGCATGGCGGTCTTGAGGACCTACTCAAACATTTAATAGCTCATCAACTGGTAGAAGAGTGTGCGGTAGTCAAGACATGTAACCGTGTTGAAATCTATGTCGTATCTCTAAAAGGTAGCAAGGTGCTTCTTAGTTTTGCAAAGCAGATGAACGTATCTTCTCGAATCATGGATTTCCTTGATCACGATGAATCACTATTGCATCTCTTACGAGTATCCTCTGGCCTTGAATCCATGATCATAGGAGAAGACCAGATACTTGGACAGGTCAAAGAACTGTACAACTTTGCCAAAAAAACAGGGGCTACCGGGCGGATGCTTGACACTGCTTTCAGTAAAGCCATACAGGTGGGAAAACGAGTTCGGAAGGAGACAGACATCAATAAAGGCTCAGTGTCGATTGGTTCAGCTGCTGTTGAGCTTGCAGAAGATGTGTTTGGAGATCTCACTGGTAAAAATATTATGGTTATTGGGGCAGGTGAAATGGGCACTCTCGTAGCAAAATCACTTGCAGGAAAAGATCTAAATGTGGAATATGTTGCAAACAGAACCTTTGAGAGAGCAAAAAAATTGGCAGAAGAACTTGGTGGAGTGGCTGTGCCTTATGATAAATTTGTTGACTATACAGATCACTGCGATGCGATTATCTCTGCAACTTCTGCGCCACACAGCGTGCTGACAGAGGAGATGATACTAAAAGTAATGAGCAGGCGTGACAGAAAGATCGTACTGATTGACATTGGTAATCCAAGAAATATTGATCCGGGGGTTGCAAGCATTGAAAATGTGGTGCTGTACAATATTGATGATTTGAAAAGCATAAGCAAGCGAAATTTGCAACAGCGAAAAAAAGAGGCAAAACAAGCTGAAAAGATTATTGAAGAAGAGTTGATGCTGCTAAAAATACAATACAAGCGTCAAAAAGCTGATAAACTGATTTCTGCACTATATAGCAAGGTAGAGAAAATAAGAAGAGACGAATGCAGAGCTGCTGTCAACAAATTAAGTGCTTATCACACTATGGGAGAAATTGAGGAGAGGGTTCTCTACAACATGACACATTCTTTTTCAAACCAGATACTTGCAGAGCCAACAAAATTCCTGCGGCGTGCAGCAGAGCATGACGATGAACGTCTTCTTGAGATAGTAGCAGATCTCTTCAAACTTGATGGTTCGAGAGAACAGAAATGATGAAAAATAGCCAGTAGCAATTACCACTGAGATACTACGAAAGTTTGGGTTATGAGCCATCACTAATATATAATAGCAGTGCCAAGTGGGTAGTAAAATTACGTTTAAACAATTATCGGTGATTTAGCTATGAAAAGTTATCTTATGGTGTGGTTCAGCAGCGAAGGCGGTAGGCCATCTGAAATTACGCGGCGGTTGATGTCAATGGGCTTTAAGCCTATACAGGGTGCTTATGACTATATGTATGAATGGGACAGCAGTGTGGATGTGAATGAAATTCTCAGATTCGGGGATCGGGTGCAGATGACACTTGCCGAGCTTGGAGTAATGTTCAGGCTTGAAACCGTGGATGCATCAGTAACTTCAAACTGAAAAAAGTAATGAAATTATCTGACAACCCGTTGGACCGAAAAAGAGATGAGCCGGGTAGAGTAATTCAGAAAGCAACTAACAACATTAGAGATATCCTCTCAAGTCGTGGTTTGAGCGAAGAAATGCTCGTATCTACAGCAATGGAATTGTATGTACCGCATCCAGGGATCGAGACACAAGAAAAAGCAGAAAAAATATTTAAAGAGGAACTTGCTCTTGCTTTTTCTGATCCGAATCTCTGCCTGTTATTATATGCTGCCCTGTTATTGGAGGATGCAGGGATTAAGGGGGAGCTTCCTGACATGCCTTCTCTCTCCTATGAGCAAGATCTTACATACCTGATTGTTGATGAAGTTCTTGGGATGACCATTGCTATGTATATTGCAGGGCACAAAGGCAGTTTTGAGTATGTTCGTTTTGATAAGAGGAAACCAGGAATTATTGGAACTCTTGGTCCTTTTATGGATGATGCGATTGCAGGTTTAATTGGCGGAGCATCATCGAACATGTATACTCGCGGAATTACGGTATGAAGGATTTCTTTTTGGCTCTCCAATCCTGTTTTGGATTTCTCTCAACCATACGTGTTGGTAACTCCATGAATGGAATTGACGCTCTCATGCGACACATCTATCTTTTCACTGTGGGCGGGGCAGTAATAGGTGTTATTGCCGGTGGTATTGGATATGCGACATCGTTATATTTTAAACCAGCGGTCACTGCATTTATCACGCTTGCAGTATTGTATTACTTGACAGGTATTAATCATCTCGATGGACTTGCTGATGTCGGTGATGGGATAATGGTACAGGGTGATTCCAAACGAAAGATTGAAGTGATGAAGGATGTCGCAACCGGAGCAGGAGGTGTTTTTTTTGTGACACTTGCACTGATTGGAACCTACACGGCTATTTTTACCATCTCCCAAACAAATCATATCCTGCCTGCCATAATTGTTGGGGAAGTATGTGCGAAACATGGCATGCTGACCACGTCTTTCAAAGCGAAAAAAATACATGAAGGGCTTGGCTCAATGAATATTGACAGCACCACTTCTATTAAATACATGATAAGCCTTGCAATCGCACTTGCAGTCTGTACCACGCTGTACCATATATATGGTATAATCGCTATAATAATCTCAAGCATCGCAGCCATTACAGTTAGATCTGTTGCAAACAAACACTTTGGTGGTGTCAATGGTGACGTAATTGGAGCTACTAATGAAGTGGCACGCATTGCAGCATTATTTACATTAGGTGGAGTAACGTCATGGACGCTTTTATAATGGCTGGAGGCAGAGGCACTCGTTTAAATAAAGGTGAAAAACCATTGTTGAGGTTGCTTGGCAAGCCCATGATTACTTATTCAATTGATGTGCTCAAAAAAACAAGTCTCATAAACCAGATTTTTATTATTACATCTCCAAATACCCCGGAGACAGCAAAGTGGCTCGCAGAACACTACCCTGAAATACCGGTGATAAAAACACCAGGCGAAGGTTATGTACCGGATATGATTAATGCAGTTAAAAAAAGTGGAGTTAATAAAACATTGCTTGTAATTATGTCGGACCTGCCTCTGATTACGCAAGCATTGATCGAACGAATAATTCATATCTATAAAGAAAAAGGAACAGATGCATTATCAGTGCACCTGCCTATTGATATATGCAAAAAATTCGGACAGCGGCCGGATACGGTATTTCACAAAGATTGTGAACTGATCGTGCCGGTTGGTATTAATATTTTAAATGTAGATAAAATTGATAGTGAACAAGAAGACTACAACTACCTGTTAGATGAAACAAATATGATATTAAATGTTAATACCATTGAAGATTACTACATCTGCAAAGAAATACTTAACCAAAAAGGAGTACAATAAATGCCACATCACATCAAATTAAACGGAAAAAGCTACCATAAAAATACCCTCCAGTTACTGCTTGGAAAACACAACATAGAACCTGAAACAATACAGGCAGAATACCAGATATTAGCAGAAGCCGTAGAACATCCTTTTCATCTGCCGTATTTGATAGAACAGATATACCATAAGGAAATATCAGATGAAGATACCTACCGACTTGCACTGCTTCGAGTGCAAATTGATGCCGAGCTCCACATGGGTGAAGACATCCAGAAATATCAACAGCAAAAATATGTAGCACAGGTAATAGAGCGTGTCGTCTATGGAAACCTGATGCTTGAAGAGCACACGCCTTCAACCGATGACGGTGGCGAATACATAGCAGAGTAGCAGCAACTCCCGTTGTGATTATTTTACATCGACCGTTGACGTTCATCCATAACTCTGTTGTCATTCCCCCTGTCTGAAGGATCATGAGTGCATCGAGAGATGTGACACAGCCGTCGCCATTCATGTCTGCTGCGGCGATCTGGTCGCCAGAGCTGAGGTCGCCGCGAGGGGGTTTATTGTTATTGTTTTACTTGTTGAGCTCATCGCTTCATCGTCATCGGTTACTGTTAAAATCACGTTGTAATCACCCGTTGAAGGATATGAATGCGTTATCATCTTTTCTGTTGTGTTTGTTGTGTTTCCATCGCCAAAGTTTCAGTTGTAAGAGGTGATGTTTCCGTCCGGGTCATATGAGGTGGTGGCGTCAAAGGTTATTGCTTGGTTAACGAGTGGATTTAACCGGGTGCAGGCGAAGTTAGCAATTGGAATTTGGTTTTCTGTTTTTTTCATATTTCTTGAATCAATGGTTGTTTTCTCATCATCCCAAACACAAGTTAGAATTCCAATATATTCCCCTTCCGGAATATCGGTGGGACTAAACTCAATGATAAGTACTGAGACGTTTTCTATATTTGCGGTGACATTGCATTCAAATGTTTCATTGCTAATTAACTCCAAATCAAATGTGACATTTGTGATACTCAACAAATTTGTTATAGAGAGGTTAACTTCAATATAGTCACTTACTTCATACGGAGCTGTCAACTTGCTAGGTGTTGTATCTTCCCATGTTTTGATGTCCAGTATTTCATTTTTCTTGTTAAAAAAGCGATTATTCCCTGATGTATCTCGTATTTCCTTTTTATTTGGTTGAGATCGGTCTGTTGATATTAATTTTCAACTTGATTATTCGTTTTGGGGATTGATTCTCTTTTCATCCCTGATTTTTAACCAGTTCTTTATCGATTGGCGAGAGAGCGAGATTCCGAAGAACATACGGAGATCTTCCCCCAGTTTTAGCAAGGAACGGTAGCCTGTTTTGACTAAACAATCTATTATCGCTCTGCTATGATTTTCTCTGGTTCCGGGGTAACGTTGGAAAAATCAGACAAGAGAAGCTGAATTTGCGAGATGTTGGTTTTCAAAGCAGACAACACTGTAACATTCATTGTAAACACTTTGTTTTCCTTATACATATATTTTTCGATTTATTTTTGGATAAAAACTTGAATTGTAGGACAAAATCAGATTTAAAAAGAACATATGGGTGTTTAAGCATGGATCTTTCTATAATGAGCACCAACACCCGGAGAGATTACAACCCCGATTTTTCAGGCTTTGTCCGATTCCAAAGAGCCATAATTTTTTGACAGGCATGCCGCAGGTCGCCATCCCCCCTAATGTCCAGTATTCCAAAAACACGCCTTAATCTCGCAGCCCCACAAGCGATACTTGTTCGAGGCTGGTCTGCTCCCTTCCGGGCCTTGACCGCTTTCCACGATTAAGCTATAAAAAGCCACCTTCAGGCAACCTTGCAATAGCAACAGCATCCCTGCAGGACGAAATTTCATTGTTGTGTTTATGGGCTGTTACATTAACGAGTAATATCTTCCATTGGCTTCGCCCCCCGCATATCGACGATTTCAGGTGATAGATAACGCCGAATTATCCAGGCTAGCCTGTCACAGCTATTATAGTTCTTTACACGAAATAAACTTAACCCATGAAATACAATAATAGTGTGGTGAATATTATGGACAAACTGATTGGTTTTGTGACAGGAAACCCGAAACGTGAAAAAATCCTCTGTGCATTAGATTCAAAACAATCTGTCAGCAGTTCAAGAGTAGCGAAGACTGCTCATATCATTGAAATTTCAACAGAGAAAATCCTTTTAGAACTGGTTGAAAATGGGCTTGCTAAATCAGTGGAGGATGCATATTCTTTAACCGAGACAGGCAGAGAAATAAAAGGAAGAATTGAGGGATTTCGCTGAGTACCTATGGAATCACTAAGAATTGGAATATTCTCGTGGGAAAGTCTATATTCAATTAAAGTTGGGGGCATATCACCGCACGTATCAGAATTATCCGAATCGATTGTAAAAGCAGGACATGAGGTTCATGTTTTTACCAGAATGGGCAATAGATCATCGTACGATGAAATCAATGGTGTGCACTACCAGCGCGTTGGTCATGATGAATTTGGTCGCGTGACAATGCAAATGGAACATATGTGCAATGCCATGTACGACCGTTTTTTTGCTGTTGAGGAGCTTTTTGGAAAATTTGATGTTTTACACGGTCACGATTGGCATCCGGTAAGAGCATTAAACCGACTCAAGATGCACAACAACCGGGATTATCTACTTACTTATCACAGCACAGAATGGGGGCGAAATGGAAACAAGTATGCAGGGTGGTCGGAGGCTCGTGAAATATCACATTGGGAATGGTCAGGAGGCTATGAATCAAAAGAAATCATTGTAACCTCTCAACACTTAAAAAATGAGATTCAAAGTATCTACCAGATTCCTGAATCGAAGATAAAAATCATTCCAAACGGCATATTTCCAAGTAAGATAAAAAGAAACATCAACCCCCAAGAGGTGAAAGCCAATATTGGTATCGATGCGAGCGCTCACGTGGTGCTTTTCATAGGCAGGATGTGCCATCAGAAAGGTGTTGACATACTGGTTGAAGCTGTGCCGGCAGTTTTATCCCAGCATCCGGACATTCATTTCGTGTTCATGGGGGAGGGTGAGATGCGTGCTCACTGCCAGTGGCTGGCACACGAAAATGGCAGTGCCCATGCATGTCATTTTCTTGGATACGCTCCAAGTGAAGTGTTTTTTGACTGGATGGATGCGTGCGATCTCGTTGTAGTGCCAAGCCGTAATGAACCGTTTGGAATCGTGGTGCTTGAGGCATGGGATGCAGAAAAGCCAGTTATTGGTACGGATGCTGTGCAATTGATCAATAACTTTCATGATGGAATCCTTGCAGATCAAACGCCTGAATCCCTTGCATGGTGCATCAACTATGCTTTTGGTGACATTACAAAGACGGCTCTTATGGGAGTTACCGGCAAGAAGCGTTTGATGAAAAATTATAGCTGGAAGAAGATTGCGAAAGATACCTGTAAACTATATAAGAAGATTTTATAGCACAGGTTTATCGTACCTGTACCAGTGCATCTTTATTCAGTGCAATCATGCCATCTGATTTCATTTCATCAAGGATTATATCAAAGAGCTTTCTCTCGATCTCAAGGTTGAAAGACGCGCCAAGCCGGTGATAGATTTGTTCTGCTGTGTGGGGTTGTGCGGTGATTTTTTTGATAAAATCCGAAGTATCCTCATATATCGACCACGGATACACGATCCACTGCCATTTATCCATCTGTTCGATAAAGAAATCTGGCTTGAATATGGATGTTTTTTTATAATGCAGGGCTGCAGTAACTATTGAAGCAGCACCCCTCTCTTTCAGGTATTTAACCATTTCAAAAAGTGTGTCACCACTGTCTGCCACATCATCAACAACCAGTACATTCTTTGATTCGAGATTTGTTGTACTGCCTGTGATTTTAACCTTCTTATGTTTTGTACCAACATCCCAGTGTTCAGCTCGAAGACATAACAAATTTCTCTCGAGCATAAAATCTGCAACTATTCTTGCAGGCACAAGACCACCGCGAGAGATAGCAATAATAATATCCGGCACGTATTTGGCTTCTTTTATCTTCACAGCCAACCCTGCTGACAAATAAAATGAGTCTTCCCAGCTTACATTATAACAAACAATAGAAGGGTTTTCCGTGGTTGTGGTCATCGCATTTTTTGTTATACCAACTTTGATCGTTGGAGTGCCATGAGTGCGTCAGTATCAAGCTTCTCGCCCCGTTTGAATTTGTCATAGATATCTTCTGCTTCTTTCTTGGCAGCCTCTCTAACAACGTTAACGTAATCATCTTTCTTCTTTCGTTTGATGCCGAGAATAATTTTATTGAAATCACGAATCTCCTTTTGTGCCCGGATGAACATTTTGTGCTGTTCATCAGCAGCATCCTGTACACTAATAAATTGCTTGTGGATTGCATCGGAGTCGGCACGCACAGAATCTGCTTGTTTGAAGAAATCAATCATTTTATCGTGATATTGTTGTGCAAGGTCAGCATATTCCTTGACCTTGTTGTGATATATTAATGCATTGTCTCGTAGTTCCTGTGCCTCTACAAACAAAGATTTAAGCTCTTCGTTTCCCTCGAGTTCGTTTTTCTTTCTATTGAATTCATTTCTTAAATTAGATGTATTATCTACCAATTCGCGTTCTTTCGCTGAAGACATGACTTCGGTTTGCTGTTTAAATTCTAACCGATCAATTTCCCGGCTCATCTCCTTAAGGGATGAACTGTCAGTAAGATTTAAATCTTTGCGTATTTTATCTATTTTAGTATAAACTTTGTTTGCATCTTCATTGAATGGATCTCTTTTATTCTTGTTTTCACTGACCTGTTTGTTGTACTCATCCCTCTGCTCTTTGGTTTTCTGTGCTTCCTCGACGATCTCTTTTGTTTTGACATTCAGTTCATTGCGCTCTGTAGCGAGTTTACTTGCTTCGATATTCAGTTCATTTCTATTGTTCTTGCATTTTTCTGACTGATCTTTTAGCTCATTTTTACGTGTCTGCATTTCTTCTAACATTCTTCTGGTATCCTCCCAGTTTCCAACTATAGTAAATCATTGTTTAGGCCTTCAATAACCGGCATTACTTTGCGCAAATCATTGCCATCAACCACCACATCTGCATACTGCTGCAGTACTGGTTTTGAATTAAAGGCAATCCGGTACCCTGCTTTTTTAAAAAGTTGAATATCATTTGCCCCATCTCCTATCACAACACACTTCCAATGATTAACATTTTCCTGTGATGCAATCTGAGTAAGTACCCGTTCTTTTGAATCGTGTTCTGTTAGAGGGCCTGTTACTTTGCCTGCCAGCACGCCATCTTCAATTACAAGCGTGTTGGAATACACATAATCCATGCCAAGCTCTCTTCCAATTCGATCCGCTGATATGGTGAATCCTCCTGATATCATAGCGGTTCGGTAACCAAAGGCTCTAATTTGCTCCATAAGTTCACCAACCCCCTGATTATATGGCATTTTATCAGATGCTTCAAGTGCTTTTTTTACACTTAAACCCTGAAGCATGGCTACTCTTTTGCGTAGAGCATCTCCATAATCCATCATTCCATTCATAGCATAGTTAGTGATATTGGCAACTTCATCACCAACTCCGGCTGCTTTTGCAAGTTCATCGATGGTTTCAGCATTAATAAGAGTGCTGTCCATATCGAAAATAATTAATTTTGCATACTTGCCGTTACGTGACTGCAAGTTCATTAAAACACCTGAATTAAATAAATATGGTAACTTCACTTACATCCTTTTAACCTTTTCGGGAGTAACCAGAATTTAGAATTGGATAAATATATGTAGAAACGATGCGTATGCAAAGGATAGAAGGAAAAATCCATGAGGTTTGCTGAAAATGGCACGATAATAGATCTAGAATCAAAGGTTATATATAATAATATTTGCTGCTACTGTGGTGCATGCGGTGCATTTTGTCCGGAGTACATAACCTATGAGAATCAAATTCCTGTGACAAAAAAGAAGTGTTTTGAGATACACGGTGCATGCTTTGATTTCTGCCCACGAAGCTTCCTGCCACTTTTTGAAATGGAAAAAGAGATTTTTGGGGCTATTCGAAGTGATGTGGAATTAGGATATTATACCGGAATACTTTCAGTAAAAGCATCTGGTGACATGGCTATTAAAACCGGGCAGGATGGCGGTGTGGCAACCGCACTTCTGGCATACCTGATGGATAAAGGTAAGATTGATGCTGCATGCGTCTGTAAGAAATCTGATGATGAAGTATGGAAGCCAGAGCCATGTGTTGCAACTACTGCAGAAGAAATTCTTAGCTCTTCAGGTTCCAAGTATGAGCAGACTCCGATGATTGTTGCGGTTGCAGATGCAATCGAGAATTGCGAGACAATTGCAATGGTTGGACTTCCATGTCATGTACAGGCGATGAGAAAAATTCAGCTTTCAAAAGCATTTGATGTTTATGCAGGTAAGGTGAAATATATCATTGGACTCTTCTGCACTGAAACCTTTGATCGTGATCTTCTGCTTGCAAAACTTGCAGAGATCGGTGTTGACATTGATAGGGTAAATAAGTTTGATATTTCTGCCGAAGGGTTCAAAACATATACGGACGATGGCGTGATTACAGAAAACATTAAAGCTATGAAATCATGTGTCAGGGAAGGATGCGATGTTTGTTATGATTTTGCAGCAGAACTTGCTGACATTTCTGTTGGTTCCGCAGGTTCGGAAGATGGCTGGAATACGGTTATTGTGCGAAGCAAAGTTGGAGAGAAGCTTATTAATGATGCAAAAAAGGCAGGGGCTATTAAAGTGAAGCCGATGGACGAAAAATCAATAGAGTTGGTGAGAACTTTTGCATCAGGGAAGAAAAAAGAAAATATGAAGAAAATCATGCAGATTGCCGATCCAGTGAAGATTTTAAACCTTGTTGTTGCGCCGCAGCATCTACAGTTGCTTCTTTAAAGACTACGCACTGCAAAGCTTGCGCTTTGCAGAGATAGTCAGTAGCTGCACAACTTCGTTGTGCAGAGATTACCAGTAACTCTTGATTCTCGATTACGCAAGTACTGCACAACTTCGTTGTGCAGAATGTAATTTGAATAGGTTCTCGATTACGAAGTAATCGAGGTGATTAAAAAAATGGTAGAAGATTTTCCGTTTGAAATATCCCCCATGTTCGAGGGAGAACGAATTAGAAAAGATGGGTTGCATGTGGAGCTTGCAGGTCCGAAATCAAAAGGATTTGAGCTTGTACAGGCAGCAAAGATGAGTGAAGTTGAAGATGGCAAAGTAACACTGATAGGTCCGGACATAAGTGAGATGGAAGAAGGTAAAACTTATCCTTATGCAATGATCTACTACATTGCAGGCGAACACGTGGAAAAAGATGTTGAATCCATTGTAGAACGTCGAAACCATGATTTTCAGAACTATATTCATGGATACATGCACTTAAACCAGAGATATGACATCTGGGTTAGAATTGGAAAGGAAGCAATAAGTAAGGGACTTAGCTCACTGGAACAGGTCGCACAAGCAACGATGATGCTGTTTAAAAACGAGCTTCCATTTATAGAGAGAATCGAGGCTGTTTATATAACGGACATTGTAGAAATAGAAAAGCGAATGGAAGAAGTAAAGAAAACTTATGACCTGAGAGATATAAGAACCAGAGATCTGCACGAAGAGGATGTGGACACTTTCTACGGCTGCACCCTCTGTCAATCCTTTGCTCCAACGAATGTCTGTGTAATTACCCCGGATCGTGTATCACTTTGTGGAGCAATCAACTGGTTTGATGGGAGAGCAGCAGCCATGACAGACCCGGAAGGTCCACAGTTTGCAATTAAAAAAGGCGAAGTACTTGACTTGGTTGGTGGAGAGTATAGCGGGGTTAATGAACTTGCGGCAAAGCTTTCAGGTGGTGCATACAATAGAATCAAACTCCACTCGTTCTTTGAATATCCCCACACATCCTGCGGTTGTTTTGAAGTGGTGGGGTTCTTCATGCCTGAAGTGGATGGGATAGGCTGGGTCGATCGGGATTTTAATGGTACTGCCCCAAATGGGCTGCCCTTTTCTACCATGGCAGGCCAGACAGGCGGCGGAAAACAGGTGGTTGGATTTCTTGGAATAGGCATCAACTACTTCAGGTCCCCCAAATTTATACAGGCAGATGGCGGATGGAATAGAACGGT
>RXIJ01000001.1 GCA_004212095.1 Methanosarcinales archaeon
AAGAGCGATAATACTGTTAAAGTTTCAGCGCGCGGCAACCAGGATCTGGTACGAAGAGGTTTGAACCTTGCGAAAGCCTTATCTACAGCAGCAAAAAAGGTCGAGGGCACTGGTGGCGGACATGACATTGCAGCAGGCGCGACGATTCCATCAACCGCAAAAGACGAATTTATCATTCATCTTAACGAGGAAATAAAAAAGCAAATTTTTACAGCTACATTATAATATAACGTTGAATATAAAATGTGGATATATTATCGATGACTCCCTGGTGCTCCATCAACCTGCACTCCCATGTTGCTGTGTCGTGGAGGTGGCCACCTTATCTTATGTCTTATATCTTTTAACCATTACCATATTTTTTAAGCATTGCGGACATTTAATTGTTTCTCCCGGTTGTAATTCTCCCGGTTGTAATTTTCCTGGTTGTGATGGCAGATGAAAGTTAAATTTCATTTTGCAGCCATCGTAAGGACAACTTACGCTGTGGTCATCGCCATAATCAAACATGTCGTCAGAAAGTGGAAAAGTCTTCCCACATGTATACAGTTCAAGGATACCTTTTAAATAATCAAACGATAGTCTGTCTCTTAAATTCACAGTAAGGTAGTTATTAATGTAGGGCATTGGGAAATTAATCGGAATATCATCACAAATAGCCCAAACATCAATTCCCAATTGACATGCCAACCCCATTTCATAAGCGATCCAATTTTGAGTATATCGCCAATCAGGATCGTTCAAATCTTGATTTGTTACTAGCTCCTTCCTACTAAAAGGAACAACGCAATAGACTTATTCATCTCCTTTTTTATCGTTTCCCATTCAGGCATTGGAATTTTCTCGAAGTCAGTGTTGAAACGTCTCATTCCTGCACTGGCACATGCATTATCAAATACATCACAAAATTCCCTATCCTTCTTTGTATGTGAAACGAAGACTTGTTTCATTCTTATCTTCCTTTAACCCCTCTGCAGTCAATTGCGTATAAATCGTTTATATCTGCATTGCACACAGCATTCCATTTTTGGAGTATACCCGCATTGCGTATATACTTATTTTGGATGTGTTATTCAGCTTTTTCTATATGCTACCTCTTTGTTTCTTTGAAATCCAATGTATCCAGCAGACTTTTTGTCTTCCCTATATCCCTGTTACTTACATGGGCATATATCTCTGTTGTTTTTGTAGTTTCATACATGCCCAATTTCAGTGCCTCGACTGTTATCCTGATTCAGGCTATTCAAAGGATGCACACGATCACGTTCTCTTCAGTCAATTATCCTTTATGTTTTAAGCTATTGTTAGTTTTGGTCTTATGTCAAAGGTCCGGATCAAAACTTATATCTCTTGATGCTGTATGTATTGGTTTGATGAGTGAATGTAGCGAATGCAAAGGCACTGGTTTTATTGTTGAAGGTGAAACGGTGTGCCCGGTTTGTCATGGCAGTGGTAAGGTTAAGAGTGTGGACCTTACCAGTTTGAATGAGGAAGATCTCCCAGGTCTTCTCTCCGGAGACTTAAATTGTAAAAAGTGTGGCGGCACTGGTAAGATACCTGTTAAGAAGAGGTGTGAAAAATGATTGTATATACGCTGCATAATACATGCGATCTTGCAGATATTGAAACTGGTGAATTGTATGAAGGCGTGGTTGGGGACGTGGTTGCTTTTGGAGCTTTTGTTTACCTGAATAATAGTATTAAAGGGCTTGCACACTCCAGTAAATTGAAGCGTGAACCTTCGCGTGATGAGAAGATGATTGTCGAGGTTCGAAGTATCCAGGCAAATGGTAATATTGAGCTTGTACCGGTTTCTGTTTCCAACTATTTTATAGTAGAGGTTAAAAAAAATCTGACACGTCAGCTGAGCAGCGAATTGATGAATTTTGTTGGAAAACAAATTCTCATCTCTGGCGAAGTAATACAAGTAAAACAAACCGGTGGACCGACAATCTTCACAATCGGTGACGAGGGTGGACTTGTTCACTGTGCTGCTTTCGAGAAAGCTGGTGAGCGTGCATATCCTGAAATTGACAGCGGGATGATCGTTGCAGTTATGGGTGAAGCAAACCTTCGAAATAGTGAGATTCAAATCGAAGTACAGGATATAAGCCCTCTTTCTTCCAGTGAGGCAGTGGAAATTAAAAAACAGATCGATGGTGTTATACGAAAAAGAGCAAAACCTTCAGGTACAAAATTCCTGATACAGAGCCAGGTTCTTGAAAAACTGCATCCTGAAATGGTAAAAGTGGCAGAAGAGATCAGGTACGCTGTCTTAACCTCAAGGCGGATCATCCTGCGGCACCATGCTGATGCTGATGGCATAACAGCAGCTATTGCAATCGAACGTGCAATACTCCCACTGATACGCGAAGCGGGAGGGGTAGATGCAGAGTATCGCTTCTTCAAACGTGCACCTTCAAAGGCACCATTCTACGAACTCGAAGATATTACAAAAGACCTGACATTTGCACTCGAAGATAAGGTACGTTTTGGCCAGAAACTGCCTCTTATTGTTTTGATGGACAACGGTTCAACAGAAGAGGATGTTCCAGCCATGCTTCAGGCAAAGGTGTACGGACTTGACATAATCGTTGTAGACCATCACCACCCTGATAAAATCGTTGACCAGTACCTGCTTAGTCATGTAAATCCCGCATACGCGGGAGGAGACTTTGGAGTTACGGCAGGCATGCTTGGATTTGAAATAGCACGCATGATACGCCCGGAAGTAACTGATGAAATTAAGCACTTTCCAGCAGTTTCAGCCATAGGCGATCGCTCCCAGGCGCTAGAGGCTGAAGCATACATCAAGCTTGCATCAGACGAATACACACGTGAAGAACTTACAAATATTGCGCTCGCAATCGATTATGAAGCCTACTGGCAGCGCTTCAACGATGGCAGAGGCATTATGAACGACATACTGAACATTGGAAACGTCACCACTCACAGAAAAATCGTGGAACTGTTGTGCAAACAGGCAAACTCCGCCATCGCCGAACAACTTGAAACGTGCATGCAAAACGTAAAATCCACACAACTTCCAAACAGTGCAATATTAAACGTGATTGATGTAGAAAACTATGCACACAAATT
The DNA here is from genome assembly GCA_004212095.1 of Methanosarcinales archaeon. Classification (GTDB taxonomy): domain Archaea; phylum Halobacteriota; class Methanosarcinia; order Methanosarcinales; family EX4572-44; genus Argoarchaeum. The sequence continues at coordinate 3,100 of RXIJ01000001.1, forward strand.
TACTTTCCCTCCACCAGGTAAAACCAGTGGAGAGATACATGATCGGTTATGCAGGAAGTACGATGGGAAACCAGTTGTTACTATTGGATATGGACCGGACTTTGCAGTAATACGAAGCAAAGGCGTCCTTCTCAACATACCACAGATGGTACGAGAATTGCGCGACGAAATAAAGGGAGCAGGCGTTAACGGGGGTGGGCACCTTGTTGTAGGAAGCGTGAAATTTGTTGGTGGAATGAGGCGAGAAGTGCTTCAGAAACTTGCAGAGAAGACTGGGAAAGCTGGGATAGAATAGGTATTCTGTTCACTGGAGCTTGCTATAAAATTTTCGGGACCAGTGCTTCTTTTAGACTATCGAGATCAAACTCTGTATTTGCACAGCCGTTTTTTGTTAAAAGAATCCCCTTGATGGGAAGTCCTTTTGATTCTACGAATTCTATTCCCAATTTTATTTCATCCGGGCATGCAATTCCCAAAACTGCGTCACAATTCGTGTTCGCAATGATTTTAGGTATACATGAGCCTCCAGGCAAAATAAAAACTTTATAGCCTTTTTCTTCACCAAGCACAGTCGCTTGATTTACCGGACAATCTGGCAAGCAGTGGTTGCAGAAATAAGAAGAAAATTCTGGGTCAAATTTAGCCTTACACCTTGAATCCATGCACTTTCGGCAGCAATGTGAAACCAACAATACTTTTTTTCTTGCTTTTTTAAAGTCTTCTTCATAAACCAAATTTTTAATTTGAATATCTATAAGGTCTTCAACCACAGAAATTGCATCTTCCAACCGAATCCCAAGAATTTTATCCACATTGAATTTTTTAACAATGTTCTCTGAGAGGTTCTTCGGTTTTTCGTGCAATTTCTGTTTACTAACCTCTCGTACAATACTTTTGAAAAACTCTTTAGGGAGTCTTGTTAAATCGTAGATGAAACAATATGACATGATTTTATATTTAATGCAATAGCAAGGTATGAACTTAAGAATTTTATAAATTTAAATTTATACTAATTTCAAGTTTTTTGTTATTTTATCAATTTTCTCTTCCGGTGCTGGACCGATGCCAAGTGCTGTGACAGTTCCTGCTGGTATCTCTGTGTATCCCGCATCTACAATAAGGGCTGCTGGGACCTGCTCTTGTTTTGCCATCTGTTGAAGTTCTATGAGGTCCTCTAAATCAGGCACTCGCAACACGATTTTTTTTTGCCCACCCCGTTTCCATTTACCTGCAGCATCAACTCCCGCAAGGTCGCTTGCTGTCACTGCTGCATGTGCTACCTGCGCTGCAAGCTTGCCGCGGGATAGTTTGAGGTCATAACGGACGATGATGCTTTGTTTATATTCACTCATTTTAGTTTTTTAGCATACCTTCTTCATCGAATTCAAGCTTGTTGGTGTTGGTATTCAGCCATTCTTCCCCGTATGTTTTTGCCTCACTTTCGTTAAAATCTTTGAGTATTATATCGTTTTCAGTGGTTCTTTTCACTTTTTCAACTGGTATGGCAAGCGTCCCCTCCTCTGATTTTACAATGATTACGCCATTACTTACTGCTATACTTTCTCCAATCTTCTCTGCTCCATGTTTTACATACTTACAGGTATATTCTGATTGCAGGATTCTCTCATCCGACATATTTTTTTTATTTTTTTTAAAAAAATATAACATTGTTTTATTGTCCCTGAAATTATTATAAACTTGATTGTTTATGTTACCATCAGTATTTATATCTGCTTAAACCTGTTTTAACATCCCGGTTCATCTACAGTTTTTACAGGGGATTTCCTGATTTATAATTTAAATCGCCACTGTATCTGCCGCAGTATGCCCCGAAACGTCACAACTTCCCGTGCAGTTAGTAGTGTTCGTCCAAAAATGCGTTTGAGCATCAGCATAGTTTTATCATGTTTATGCACCGAGTACCCGGACTCATTCATTATTTTTCCAAAGTGTTCAATCAATAAATCAACCTCAAAACCCGATGCAACATCAATCACTCCACCCGTAACATTGCTTAGTTCATACAATACCACACAAACAGCATGGGACAGGTTCATGCTCTGGTAATCTCTGCTTGTTGGAATAGATGTGATAATATCACATTTTGCAAGTTCGTTATTATCAAGACCCCTGTCCTCCCGTCCAAAAACAATTCCTATCTTACCAGAGATGGGAGATAGTAACTCTACAAGTTTTTTTGGGGAAACCGCTGGCGTTCTCACATGCTCCCCACAATTAGTACTAACAATACCAGTGCAGCCAACAACCACATCAAAATCAGAGATTGACTCACTAAAAGAAGAAACAATGCGCGCGTGCTCAATAACATCCCACGCATGAACAGACAACATACGTGCAGCATCACCCACCTTGCATGGATTTACCAATATCAACTCCGGGAAACCAAAATTTTTCACCACTCGTGCAACAGAGCCAATATTACCTTCGAATTTTGGTTCAACAAGCACTACACCAATATTACAAGACATATACAATACCATTCAAATAACTGCTGCACACAACGCAAGCACTGCATAACTTCGTTGTGCAGAACCACACACTATGTGCGAAAACAATTCTTGATTGCGACAGCAATCAAGTGCAAGATAAACTGCTATTATTTGGGAAAATTCTGTCAGATAGCCGTTTCATTTCTTCACGTATCCAACCTCTCATTATGATACCCGTCACAAGAACGATTAATATGCTGATAAATAATATAATAATTTCACCAACGAGATCAAGCTGTAAATTAAAATGATAAAGTATATGGTTAAGTACCTCATACGCAGCATCAGTAGCAATAGGTGCCGTTAATGCTACAATAGCAAGAGTTAGTGCATTAAGTGCTCGTGTCATGTCATGTGTGTATTTCGATAGATTATTTGTGTAAATTGATTCTATTGTTTCTGCCAGAGTAGTAATAGATTGAAAACTATTTGAAAAAACAGAAATGTATAATTCGAAATCGTTTATATATCTTTTAAACAATCTTGTAAACGATACTGCATAAGTCATCTCTCCTTTAGCCCTGCCAATTAGGTTTCTTGCCTCATCAAAGTCTTTGTAACTCTCTATGTCGGGTTTTATTACTTTATGATAATGTATGATTTTCTCATCATATTGGTCTAATAATCTCTCAACGGCCTCGTCCTTGTTAGCAGCAAGCACTGGTTTTAATAATATATCTTCATACTTTGTATGATGTGTGTGAGAATGGTAAGCGTCCCGAATTGATATATAAACCCGTTTAGCTACTTCTGGTTGTATTTTTTCCCCAACAGGCACAGTTTTATGATCTAACTCTATTTTAACAAGTCCATCATCATGAATTGTGCATTTTGCATGAGCCTTTATAGATTTTCCCTTGCCATCATACGCAAAAAAATTGTTTATTTTATAATTTTGAATACATACAATAATTTTAAATTTTTTATTATTTTCATCTTCATAATCCCAATAACAATAGCATTCATCAACTGTATCAGTTCCTAATATTTGACAAATCTCTATCTTTTCTTCGTTGGATGCAATTTCCCAGCCTTCTCTTGGTATTTTGCTAATACCGTATTCGAAGTGAACTTTTTTAGTTAATATTGGTATCCAACCCCAATATATCACTGCATCCATTCCCATTATATATTCCTTATATTTTTGTAATATTATTCATTAAGAGTAGTTACAAATCATACCTCTTAGTACCCCACTCTTAACAGAAAATATAGCTGAAAAGTATTGGTAATAAATAATTAACTACCTATCCAGATGTATGATGCACGATTTTGTTATTTTAGCTGTTTCCACCATTTTATCCCAGTTAAACCCAAATTGAACAAAACCAATACCCGCATATCTATCTAAGACATCTTTATCTCCATCAGATACTTCAGTGCCGTCCTTAAATTTTTTGAGAATTTCCTTTTCATTTTTGGTAAATATTGCCACAACTGCACACCTTCTTTCTACATTTAAAACTAAATTAGATTAGCTTACATCAGCATATACATGCATACATGCATGTTATATGTTTTAGTATTTAACTTTTATTTTTCGTGAGGGCTATATCCTCTAATGCAGTGGCATTACAGACTTTCCCATTCAGATAGCTGGAGAATATCTTTGGGTTGTCACCTTTTGGATGGTATATGAGTGCAGTTTTGGTCTGGCAGTGCGCAACCATGCCAAGCAAGCCCCTTACATCTGTATGATCACTGATCTGGATTGTGGGGTAGTAATAGTAATTACTGCTGGTAAGTATGAATCTGCGCAGCATGTTGTTAGTAGTAGAGAGTTCATGAGGTGCAACAATACACACATCAGCACCATCATTTATTCCAACGAGTTCTCCTGCATCTGGCAACAACGACTGTGTTAATCGAAGACCCTTTGATGACATTCCAATGGCATCATCAAACCCGGAATTTCGAAGCAGACTTACTGCACGCTGTGTTTTTCCAAAGGCATAAGCGCCAAAGACAACATTACCACAATCGGTCGTCTTGATAAAACTATTAACATCATCTTCAAAATAACAGGTTGAATCGTGTGGATTTCCATAGTTTGCCTCTGTTACAAGCACGTCACAACAAGGTAGTGATGAATAATCCTTCACATCTCCTGTAACCAATATCCTCACACCGTTTTCATTTTCCCAGTAGTAAGCAGTGGAACCTATCGTATGGCCTGTGTGAAATGTTGAAACTTCTGTACCGCCTGCGTAGAATTTCTCCCCCACTCCAAAGGATAACCCATTGAATTCATGCTCATGCAGTATTTCAAGTGCTTCAGCAGTTTCTGTTGATGCTGCTGACAGGTTTGATTTCATGGCTGATTTGCCATAGTGGTCTGAATGTGCATGGGTAATCAAATAACAATCAGGTTGTAGCATTTTTTTCGAAAAACACGTGGTGTCAACCGAGAAAAACCTTTCTTTTCCATCTGTGTCATTAAAACCCAAAGATACATGAGGTTTTACACCCCTGCCTGATGCCACTCTGATAGGTGTCACACCAAATTCTTTAAACGCATCAGAAGCCATTAGTATATCCTGTAGTTGGTTGTATTTTCTTTAATGTATCTACTATCACACACTGCTTGCATATAAAACAGTTACTGCCTATCACTTCACACCACTTTTTCTTTTTCCCTGATCTTTAGGTGTTACTGGGGCACGTTTAATATATATTTGGCAGCAATATACAGGAATAATATGAAACGGTTAACCCATGCTGCTTGCGGAATACTGCTTGCATCGATAATGACACGACTGACATTACAGGATATTTCAATCAGCATTCTCTGCTGGGCAGTAATATGGTCAGTTATCAGTGACGTTGATGTTCACATTCCAATGATGAAACATCGAGGAATTACGCATACACTCATCTTTGCACTGTTTTCCGGTGCCATAGTGATTGCGTTCGGAAAAACTCCATCCACCGAGTTTTATGCAGCTCTTGCTATGTTCTGCGTGATCCTGCATATATTGGTAGACTCTATAACTCTAAGTGGAGTAGCATTGTGGATGCCGTTTAGCACAAAGAAGGTAAGATTTCCAATCATTGGAGGAAAAATAAGATATGATGATTGGGCTGCAAATATAAGCATCCAGATTATCGCCATCATAGCTGCAATAATAATTAGCAGTTGAGTTTTATGGCACTATCTAAAAAACCAGTGATTTTATAATGGCGTATTGAGAAATAATGAAATTCCCAGTAAATAGTTTACTCAATTTGAAAATCATCGATCGCGAGATGACTTTTCTCACTGCAGAAAGGTGCAAAGGGTGCAAAGACACCTATTTTCTCTGCGCCTTTTTGCTTGACTCCGTGTTTTAGCATTCCTTTTCATGACCAGATACTCAAGAAATGGTATGCTTTGTATGCAGAGTTATTACAACCCCCGATTGTGCACTTGCAAAATAGCAAACATTATAGTCAAACACCCAACATTCAGGACTTTCGGATATATTCAATTGGATTCGAGATCCGGGGAATATGTGGGAAGGTACACAAGTACAATATCTAGTTTCTCCGCACATTCCTGTACTATTTTTGCCTTGTGAGAACTAAAGTTATCCGGTATTGTGATAATCCTTCCTTTCGGGTTTGC
>RXIJ01000002.1 GCA_004212095.1 Methanosarcinales archaeon
CTTCGCCCGGTTAAACACCTGATAAGACTGGATTTGCCAACGTTTGAGCGGCCAACGAATATGATTTCAAGATTTGAATTGTTTTTTGTTTTAGGGGATTTCATGGTTATTTTCCATCCAGAACTGTGACGCTTTTATGTGTGTGGGCACTCCCGGTAAAATAGTTTATCCAATTTTTGAGAATTGTCAACCACATATATTGATTTTTGAAACAGATCATTCGTATTACTTCCATCAAGGTTTTTATATGTGTCCTAACCTGAATTCAAGATTGGATAGTTTATAGAAGTGATATTGTAGGTGCCTTGAGAAGGGGGGATTAAATGACTAACTGTTGTCCAACAGGTAAAATCCTTTTACACCATATTTTTCCGTATACTTCTGGCGCACAGACTTGATTTCATAATATCCTGTTGTCAGATTGGTGGTATTGATAAATACGCTGTATTTTCCTTCACCTAACGCATTACCAGATAAATTACCAGGTAAAACCGAGTTCTTATTTATATATGCCGTTTGTTTTTCATTGTGTTCTGGTTTTAATTCAATCGAGTCTATAAGAGTTAAGTTATGGTCAGATTCTTTAGATAAATTTATGGATAAATTAGTATTTGGTCCTGTTACCTGAATTAACACAGGAATCGGCGCACCATCCTTGTAACAGATACTATCCATATCAACAGTCACATGACCTTGCAGCGGGGAATTTAAAACTATGGGGAATAGAAGTATCCAAATAGTCATAACCACAACAAGCAAACATATAACTTTTATACCGTACGAATGCAAGCAATCGCCAATATAACCGATCACACCCCCACTAGTCGCAGTTTCTTTAAAAGATGAACAATAGAGAAAAAAACCTACCACAAGGGATAATAGTAATATGACACAAGCAATAATAATTCTAATACTTATATCCATATCACTCCCCGCAATAGAACTAATGACAAAACAAAGCAAAATGTACACCAGTAACATCACGAAGGCTAAAAGGGATGTTAAATAAATATCTGATGCCCTTTTAGCTTTTCTTTTTGCCCGAGCGCTGTGATTTCCATCGCAAATCCCTTAACCAGAATATATAACAGCAGACCAAATACCAAAATAAGCGCAACAGGAATTATTCCACAAAGAAATGCATACCAATAAATGTCAACCACTGTGTGTTGAAGGTAATTATATGCCGTATAGGAACAGTTCCAAAAGCTGCGAGCAGTGTTACTGCAAACTTAAAACCATTTGTCTCGCTCGAATGCTGGTTTTTTCCATCGTTTTCAGCCTTTTCTGTCATGCCGAATTTCAGTCCTTCTTAGTTCCTTGATCTTGATTTTGCCCAGTCGCCTATAGGAGCCATTACAAAACTGTTGGAAAAGTACATAACTTTTACTGACTTCAGTTAATGTTTTTTTTGAGGCTATCAAATTTAACAGGTCTTTTTGTTCTGTCGAGCCTTCTCTGGTTTTGTCATGGAAAAGTGTATTGCCTAAGCAGACCTAAAATTTTTATCTGGATTTTTGTAATTATATTAGTTTGGTTCAATCAAAACCAAAAAAGAGATAGGCTTTTAAGCCAAAAATCTGATTTGATAGGTTCACTTAAAACTCGGGAAAGTGCAACACCAGAGTAACTTGACAGCCTCAAAATAGTGGTGAGATATGAATATATATAGTATAGCAAGTGTGTAGATATGTTGTAGCGTTTAAGAGTGATAGAAATAGTGGTGAAATGCGGAACGAAATGGAAAGGAGGTAATAATGGCACTACCGATTGAACCAACGCCTGAACTAACAGGTGAAGATGCAAAGAGATTTATGGAACAGCTTGATCGTGAACCGACTAAGCTGGAAATACAAACTTATAAAAGAGCTTTGAAATTCTACAAAGAACATAAGCTCTAATTTTTTTTACTTTTTTTATGGTTCACCGAATGAACTTAGAAAACGCAATTTTTAGAGAATTGGATGAAAATGATGATCTGAGTGCGTTTCGATGTAGTTCCGAGGATCTTAATGATTATTTTCAGAATGACGTGAATAAATACAACAAAGAAGATATGGCTAAGTCGTACGCTTGTTTTTATAATAATAAAATTGTTGGTTTTATGTCACTTTCTGCTGATACTATCAGAGTGAAATGGATGCAAGCTAACGTTATTGATGGAATAAGACACAATTATCCAGCTATTAAAATAGCAAGGCTTGCGGTAGATATAAATCATGAAAAAAATGGTATCGGCTCTTCTTTAGTTTATATGGCAATAGGGATGGCAAATGAGTTATCAAAAATAATCGGATGTAGATTTGTAACTGTAGATTCAAAAAAAGATTCGATAGGATTTTATGAAACATTGGCATTTAGAAAATGTTTAAAGCAAGATAAAAGACACTATACAATGATGTTTCTGGATTTACACATAATAAAAGAAAACCTTTTGAGAGAAAAAACATGTAGTTTGTCTAATTTTAGTTAGATCAAAGTTCCAGTCTTTTTAGAAGCCGTCAAATTAGCCTTTTGGCTCAAAAGTCTATTCTCCCTTTTTGGATATGACCTGTTTTGCAGGCATGCTGTCTCCCGACCGATACACAACTTCTACAGCGATAAAGATTGGCATTTCAGGTACGATGTTGAAGCAATGATCAAACTCGTTGCAGTGAAATTTTTCAGGCAGCAGCTACAGGAAGGTTGTTTTGTCGAAAAAAGAAGCCTGGTTACTTGGGCTTTGAGGAGAAGAATGGCGTACCATCTGGTGGCTCTTCACCATTTCATGAAATATCGTCCGGGTGTTTGAGTTTATTGACGTGTCTGATGAGAATGTTAACATGCGGCTGTCTAATTTTAGCGATACAAATGCCAGATTGACGCCGTAATTTTCAACCCCACGGTGACGCCATAGATTTAAATAATGATTGGACGTCTGTACTAGATAGTAACTCTGGTATTTTGGTGGTTTTGTTGAAGGTATTGTTAATAAATGCTCCTGCTGCAGACATTCCTATTGCAGGTGTTGATGGAGGGAGACTTGGACTGATTAGTATTATTTCACCACCTCTCGGCACATCTTATATTGCAGCAGTACTTGAAAAAGGAGGATTTGAGGTAAGTCTGTGTGATGCACAGAGTCTAAAGATGAGCCTTGATAATATTGGAAAAACCATTCTCGAATTCAATCCGGACGTGGTTGGAATTTCCTGTTTCACATCAAACTATCAGCAAGCACAAAAGGTTGCGGAACTTTCAAAGCATCTCCTGCCCAAAGTGATGACTGTTATTGGGGGCCCGCATGTAAGTTTTACTGCAGGGCAGACGCTTCGGGAAACACCCTCTATTGACGTGGTTGTTCGCGGGGAAGGGGAAGAAACTATGCTGGAACTTGTAAAAGCAGTAGCTGGTAAACTGCCTCTAACAGGGATTGATGGCATCACCTATCGGGTCAAACACCTGATTGTGAATAATGCAGATCGAGCATTTATTGATGACCTTGACACTCTACCATTTCCGGCACGGCATCTCTGGTCAGAAAAATATATCAAACGGGGCATGCACGAAGTTCCAATACTCACAAGCAGAGGATGTCCGTTTGGATGTGTGTTCTGTTCCACTTCAAAGATGGCAGGACATCTTTTTCGTGCAAGAAGCCCTGCAAATGTAGTAGATGAACTTCAGAGTGTAGTAAATGACTACGACTTTAATCGTTTCGTCTTTAATGATGACACCTTTACATTAGATAACAAAAGAGCTATTGACATCTGTAATGAAATCGTAGAGCGTGGGCTTGATATTACCTGGGCATGTTCAACACGTGTTGATAGCGTGACATCTGAATTATTATCTCACATGTCAGAGGCGGGATGCAACATGATCTACTATGGAATAGAGTCCGGAAACCAGAACATATTGGATCGTTTTGTTGGAAAGCGCATCACAATTAAGCAGGCAAAAAATGCTGTGAAGTTGGCACATGATGCTGGCATTACCACTGTCGCATCCTATATTATTGGATTTCCTGGAGAGCGTGCAGACAAGGCTTTTGAATCGTATCTGAAAAAAGCTGAATATGGCAGGACTTACGAAGGCGATCTTACAGGAACGGTGTTTGAAACCCTTGTGTGTGCAGAAGAGGTCGAGTCTGACCAGGCACAGGTGCATCTGTTAACACCGTATCCAGGCACACGCGCATACGATGAGGCGAAATCTCTCGGTATTAAGATTTTAACCACGGAATGGTGGCGGTATAATCTTCAGCTTCCTGTAATAATGACAAACACCATGAGTGTAGAAAATATCTGGAGTGCTTTTGTCACATATATGAGAGAGTTTGATACTTATAACAGTATTCGATACCAGCGCAGACTAAAACATATGCGACGGGAGCAGTTCCACCGCTAAAACTTAGTGTTTGAGTGAACGTTGTCAAAAGACTCCTCCTATTAACGGTATAATTCTTGATTGCGATAGCAATCAAGGTTTGAGTGAACGTTGTCAAAAGACCCCACCTATTAACGGTATAATTCTTGATTGCGATAGCAATCAAGGTTTGAGTGAACGTTGTCAAAAGACCCCACCTATTAACGGTATAATATCCCACTACTATACTTTTGTCGTCTCAAAAACCTGAATTTCTGGTAATATATCTATTTCGAAGGAACATGGCAAACAGACTTATTATCAAAAACATTGTAATTAACACGAGTGAGGCGCCAAAGGCACGAGAATAGGATGCCTCTGTGTGACCCTGTGTTGCCAGCATATAAATGTACACTGGTAGTGAGGCTACAGGGTCAAGTATTGATTGCGGTAAAAACGATTCCAGACCTGATCCCGCGGTTAAAAGGACAACTGCTGTTTCCCCCATTGCTTTTCCCATTCCAAGTAATATTCCGGTTATGATGCCAGGATATGCGCTTTTTAGAATCACACCATAAATGGATTGCCACTTTGAAGCTCCCAACGCAAGAGAAGCTTCCATGTATGAGTGCGGGACTGTTTTTATCGCCTCTTCACTAGCTCTTACTGTCCACGGCAGGATCATAAACCCGAGAGTCAAACCACCCGACAGCATGGAGATGCCAAGACCAAGGCGATACACGAGAAATACAAGTCCGAAGAGACCGATCACAATGGATGGTATTCCCGCAAGGCATCCAACAAAAAACCTCACACTTGCTGTTACTATATTGTCAGGTGCATACTCTACAAGGTATATCGCTGATGCAACGCCAAGTGGAACAGCAAAAAACAAACAGATCCCAACCAGACACAGTGAACCTATAATCTGTGGAAATATCCCACCGTACTCAAACCGGTAAGGCGATTCAAGAAGGAAGTTTAGGTTTATTATTCCTGCACCATTAAAAAATACGTATGCAACCACGATGAATAGTGCTGCCACTGCCATAAGAGCAGTCGAACACAGCCCAATTTTTACTACATTCTCACGTATTTTCATCGGCTCACCCCTTTTCTTATTACAGCAGTAGTTATTGCATTGAGAATGGCAACGATTGCAAACAGGACAATTCCGATTGCAAACAGTGCATGCTGGTGCATCGAACCCCAGACCGCATAGTTTATCCCAATGACAATTACTGACGTGAGAACAGAAACAGGTTCTAAGATGCTTGAAGGAATCCATGGTATGTTTGGATTGCCGATAACCATCAAAACAGCCATTGTTTCGCCGATTGCATTTCCCATACCAAGAATCAGAGATGCTAATATTCCTGAGCGACTGTTTGGAAGTATCACTTTCCGGATAGTCTGTAACTCCGTTGCACCAAGAGCAACCGATGCTTCCTTGAATGCTTTCGGAACTGCATGAATAGAATCTTCGGAGATGCTGATGACATGAGGCAGTGTCATTATCGCAAGGATTATCCAGCCAGCAAGTATACACTCCCCCCATCCGCCAAGCGAGTCCCGTATCAAAGGAATAAGTACCATTAGCCCAAAGAAGCCGAGCACTATCGAAGGAATTCCAACCAGCATTTCTACACACGGCTTAACGATACTGTGCACCCATCGAGGTGAGAATTCTGCTAAATAAACTGCTGCTGGTATGCCTACAAAAGCAGCAGTTAATAGCGCACCGATCCCAACCACGAATGTACTGACCACTATCGGAAAAATGCCAAACTGGTTATTGGAAGGACTCCAGTCCATCCCAAAGAAGAAATCCCATCCAATAGCTAAAGCTGGAATTCCCTCGTGTAACATGAATATAATAATAAAAAATACGATGAAAGAGGAAGAGATTGCAGATATAAACAGCAGTTTCTCTATTATCCATTCTATATTCATTTTTTCCATATTTTCAAAGATCTGTTTTTTTCCGCACTCGATTGCTTCGCACTCGAGAATTAAAAGTTACAAGTTATCTCTGCACAACGAAGTTGTGCAGGTGCGCAGTTTTTCAAGGACAAGTTCATGCCCGCCTTTGGAATATATCTTGTATATTCTAAGCATCTCTTTATCAAGCTCTATCAAGTTGAACGACTGGGGAATGCTCCATTTCGTCCGGTTAGTGCATGCTGTTCCTGCATTCAATATTGTCATGCCATTCAGGTTCCACACCCATGGCACATGTTTATGCCCGGAAAGCACAAGATCTACCTTGCACCTGACCAACAACTCAAGGACATCCCCGGCATCCGCTGGTATATTCCTCTCTCTTCCGGTAAACGGAACTGGCATCAGGTGATGGTGTAATGCAAAAATCTTGAAATCATCGGTATCAAAGCACTTCTCTATCCATTCATACTTATCCCTGCCAATATGTCCATCATCAATATCCGGCTGTGTAGAATCTATGCCAACAATTTTTATTCCCTTGTATCGCCTAACTTTCGACCTTGAGCCAAATATTTCCTCGAAACACAGGTCGCCAACATGCCTCACATCGTGATTTCCCGGAATTATCACCTTTGATGCACAGTTTATTTTCTCGATGTAGCTTTTAGCACACTCAAATTCAAAAGGATACCCACTTTCTGTCAGATCGCCAGTAATAATCAAAATTTCCGGATTTATCTCATTTATCCTTTCTATCACCTCCAGAGCCATTTCCGGAAGGAAATGCGGATTAGCAGTATGAATATCTGACAGATGCACGATTTTCAATGTCATCGTATTTACTCTATTTTATACTGATATAGCCCATATCCTCAACTACTTCCTGTCCACGATCACTTAATACAAAATATAGGAATTCACTCTCAAGCGTATCCGGCTCTCCTTTTGTTACAAGATACAGTGTTCTTACGATTGGATAATTGCCTGCAAGAACATTCTCAACTGTTGCCTCCACCCCACCAATATTCAAAGCTTTGATCGAAGGGTCAACATATCCAAGAGAAAGATAGCCGATGCTTTTATCGTCAGTCTTAATTGTTGCTCTTACTTCACCGTTTGATGGCTTCACTGATGCTTCTTTTGATATTCCTTTTAGAGAGGGTTTAAGCACATATTTTTCAAAGACTTCTCTTGTACCTGAACCATCCTCTCTTGTTAGAACGCGGATCTTGCTATCTTTTCCTCCCACTTCTTTCCAGTTCTTTATCTCACCTGCAAATATTTTTGACACTTCCTCCATTGTAAGTCCATTGATGGGGTTTGCTCCATTCACAACGATAGCAACACTATCTTTGCCTACTCCAACCGCTTTCAGATCAGGGTATATTCCCATCTCTTCTGACTTTATGTCTCGTGATGCCGCACCAATATTTATTTCACCTGCACCAACCGACTTTATGCCATGACCAGAGCCGCCACCTGAAACTGATATTTTAAGCTCAGGACTTGTGTCCATCATAAGTCTTGCACACTCCTGATTGATCGGGAGTACGGTTGTAGAACCTGCCACGGTCAGTGTTTTTATGTCATTATCTCCAATACACCCTGCGAACAATGCCGCAAAAACGATTATCCCTACAATGCTCACACGCATTCCAATAGTTATTTTTTTGCTTTTAGTCTTAGTTTTAGACCTCATTATATCACCGCCACCGAAATAGAAACTATGACACATATACTTTCCCGACATAAGATATAGTTTAATATACTATCACAATATGCCTCTATATTAAATTGTAAATATATAGAAAGCTTTAAAAACTTACAATGACTTACCTTACCTGAAGGCGATAGCATGGAAATCAGAAAAGTTCAGGTTACAGGCGGTTCATCTTATATTATCACTCTGCCAAAAGAGTGGACAAAATCATCGAACATAAAGAAGAATGACCAGTTGGGATTAATTACCCAGCCAAATGGAACATTACTGGTTACAACTGAAATTACAGGAAGACAGGTACAAATAACAAAAGAATTTGACGTAGACAACACAACTGAGCCAACATGCATATACCGGTGTTTAATTGGAGCATATATAGCAGGATATACTATTATTAAAATCAAATCGGCTAAAAAGATGCCCCTTTTTGTGAGATCAAACGTCAGAGAGTTTACTGAGATGACGATCGGTCAGGAAGTTGTGGAAGAAACAGATTCTTCCATTACAATAAAAGACTTACTTAATCCAGTAGAGATGCCATTTAATAATACTATCCAGAGGATGTATATTATTGTAAAAAATATGCACGAAGATGTTATTAGCGCTTTAAAAAATGGAAATGAAATGTTAGCTGAAGATATAATATCAAGGGATAATGATGTGGACAGGCTGCACTGGTTAATTGCGCGACAGTACAATATGATATTAAGGAATGCAAACCTTGCAGAAAATATGGGCGTTACCCTTGGAATGGCTACTAACTATCTCCTGATAAGCAGGATTGTGGAGCGCATTGGAGATCATGCAGTTATAATAGCAAAAAATGTCTTAAATCTTATTGATAAGGACATAGATAAAAAAATCATCGACACTATAATGTCCACTGGTAATTTCGCACTACAAATTTTCGAAAAAAGTATGGAATCATTCCTTGGAGAAGATATAAAAGCATCCAATGAAAACATTGAGTCAGTAAAAAAACTCGCACCACTGTACGAAGAAATTAACACTCTCGCACTGCCACAGAAA
>RXIJ01000003.1 GCA_004212095.1 Methanosarcinales archaeon
ATGACCAGGGTTTTTGAGTATTATATGTTGTTTGTGGGGATTATTCGTCAAAAAATCCTATTATGTCTTTATCAGTTAATTCTGGCAATCTTTTTTTAAAATATACTCTGCATCTTTTGATATTATGCCATCATATCTTTCTTAGGATGTTTGATGCGTTTGGACAAATCTTGAACCGTCAGATGTCTCTTTATTTGAATTTGTTCTGTTTTTACCATTGGTCCTATAAATCTTAAATGTTTAGTTCGTGACTATAATATCTACACTATCGACGCGTGCGTGTGAAGAACCGATGCTGCACCAGTCTATAAACTCTTTAAGCTCTGGTTCGCTTCCTTCTACCATTATTTCAACACGCCCGTCCCTTCGATTCCGCACCCAGCCTGTGAGGTTGAGATTCGTTGCCTGCTTATCTGTGTAGGCTCTGAAACACACACCCTGCACAAGACCGTTGACAAATATATGCACGCATTTTTTCATTGTACCCGACTTTATATATTACGTTTCTTAATAAAGTTATTTCTGGGGAACAGCCAAACGAAAAAAGGATGCCAGAGATCAGATTGGTAAACATAACAACCCGTGGAGTTTATAGTCTCTATCCGGGGGAAAAATTATATGTGATAAGTCATTTAACAGTAGATGTATATGGTGTTTAGTAAGATACACATCAAGAATTTTAAGGCACTGAGAGATACTATAGAACTCAATGTTAAACCCTTAACTCTAGAAAAACCAGTTTAATCCAGGCAATTAACACTAAGACAGACTGTGCAGAGTCCGGATCAACAAACGCCTTTGATTTTGAATGATTATGTTGATTTTGGCTCGTATGGGGATGTAGTATTTAAACACGACGAAAAAAATGATATTCATATTAATTTTGAAATAGTAGAAAACTTAAGGGAAAATCTGACAATCTCGAACAAAAGGTGAACAAATGGAAATATATACTGAAAAACAGAAGGAAATTTCTGAAACAATAGCAGACGATGCGAGCCATTCTAACTGGAAGAACTATAAATGGCAATTGAGCCATGCCATAAAGGATATCGATACGTTTGAAGATATTACCTCTATCAAATTCGATGAAGAAGAGAAACAGGTCTATGAAAAAGTTCTTGAAAAATTCCCGCTCTCTATCACCCCTTATTATCTATCGTTGATCGATTATGATAACTACAAGAATGACCCGATCTTTATACAGTCGTTTCCTGACCCTCATGAATTGATTATCAGCAAATATGACATAAAAGATTCTCTCGCGGAGGATACAGACAGTCCTGTACCGGGAATCACCCATAGATACCCGGATCGGGTACTCTTTCTCATAAGCAATATCTGTGGCATGTACTGCCGTCATTGTACACGGAAGCGGCGAGTTGGCGATGTGGATTCCATTCCGAACAGATCTGAGATACTAAAAGGGATTGAGTACATCAAAAACACACCCGTGGTCAGGGATGTCTTGCTTTCGGGTGGAGACCCGCTGATGTTATCAGATAGCTATCTTGATTGGATTCTTACCGAGCTACAGGCGATTCCGCATGTTGAGGTGATCCGGATAGGGACTAGAATGCCTGTAGTCCTGCCTTATCGTATAACCGATGATCTGGTAAATATGCTCAAAAAACACCATCCAATATGGATCAATACCCAGTTCAACCACCCACGAGAGGTGACAGCCTCTTCAAGAGAAGCGCTCAGTATGCTGGCAAATGCGGGGATACCACTTGGCAACCAATCAGTCTTACTGGCAGGTGTGAACGACTGCCCTATACTAATGAAGAAACTGGTGCAAAAAATGGTTCAAAACAGAGTCAGACCCTATTACTTATATCAATGTGATCTATCTGAGGGATTGACTCATTTCCGCACCCCTGTTGGTAAGGGTATAGAGATCATCGAGTCCCTGATCGGGCACACGAGTGGTTTTGCCGTACCAGAGTATGTGATCGATGCGCCGGGCGGGGGTGGGAAGATCCGCGTTATGCCTCAGTATCTGATATCATGGTCCACCAACAAGGTCATTCTGAGAAATTATGAAGGGGTCATCACCTCGTACAAAGAGCCTGATTCTTATGAACCGACTTTTTGCGATAGAAATTGTGATGAATGCCAGTTGCAATTGGAACTGTACCCGGCTGATGAATACAAGGCAGTTGGTATAGAGAAGTTACTGGCAGATCATGATAAAACCATATCTCTTGTCCCGATGAATACAGATAGAATGAACAGAAGAAATGCCCAGTGATGCCAGACAAAGTTGAGAAGCTCGGAAATTCATATATCCAGCACGGAACGTTCAATGATAGAATTTACCTGATGAAATTATCGTGCAGAGATTATCCGGATATTGTAAACCGCTTAAACAATCTTGCCAGGTACCATCGGTACTCAAAGATATTTGCGAAGGTTCCTGAGTCTGTAGGATCGCTCTTTCGTAAAAATGATTACAAAGTAGAAGCCCGCATCCCATCTTTTTACGATGGTGAAGAAACTGGTCTTTTTCTTGGAAAATTCCTGCAAAAGAATCGCCAGAACTCTTCTGATCAGGAAATGATACAGTCTGTTCTGAAAATGGCAGAGGAAAAAACCGCATTGGCAGATTCTCCCACCCTGCCTGAACCAATGCAATGGCGGATTTGCCGACCGGACGATGCCGAAGAGATGGCTGAAGCGTATCGCCATATATTTAAGACATACCCATTCCCAATTCATGACCCCAACTATCTTCGTGAAACCATGGCTGACAATGTAGTTTACTTTGCAGTGGAATGCGATGAAAAGATCGTGTCGCTGGCATCATCGGAGATATGCAAAGAGGATCATCACGTAGAGATGACTGACTTTGCGACACTTCCCGATTATCGCAGAAACAGACTTGCCACATTTTTGCTTTCAGTGATGGAAGAAGAGATGCGACGGCTGGGGCTGAAACTCTCATATACTATTGCCCGCGCAATCTCCTATGGCATGAACATCACATTCTCGAGGAGGGGGTATCAATACAGTGGGACACTGCTAAACAACACCAATATATCAGGGCGTCTTGAAAGTATGAACGTGTGGTATAAATTCCTGTAGCTGCTACGAAAAACAGTTATGCGGTGAATCGAGGCATAGAATGTACTGAATCCGGGGTAAAAAGCTCTGCACAAAGAGTAATCATAAACCAAAAATAATCAAATGTTGCGGCAATAAGGCTAACCTGTGGAAAATGGCTGAAAAAATGGGGTCAGCAGAAGGACAGATGGTGCCTCCAAAATCATATATAAACCATAAGAAGCATTAAACCAGTTTGGTTTTGTCTATGGTGAATAAAGAGAACGTCAGATATTATCTTGATGGTGAGAAGCGATTTGTTATTGAGAATTATAACTGGGCTAAGCCGTTTTCAAGTTTTTTCCCGGGAATTGGTGGAAAGTGGGGTGTCCCGTTGTGGGCTTATTACGTGAACCGGGGGCAGTGTGTGTCCAGTATTGGAGTACGGGATAAGGATAATGCAATTATGGAGTTTTTCTCCTTTAATAAAGCCTGTCAGATGGTGGGTAATCAGGGGTTCAGGACTTTTCTGAAGGTGGACGGTGAGGTTTTGTATGAGCCGTTCAAACAGTCAAAAGACGAGATGGTTTCTCAGAGGATGATTGTTTCTGCCTGGGATATAGAGTTAGAGGAGGTTAATCGTGCGCTTGGTCTTCGGGTTTCTGTTAACTTTTTTCCTCTTGTGAACCTGCCTGTTGCAGGGCTTGTGCGAATGGTCAGTATCAAAAATTTAAATGGTAAACCATTGAAGGCAGAACTTCTTGATGGTCTGCCACATATCCTTTCATTTGGCATGACCCAGCGCAGCATCAAAATTATTGCAAGACACATAGAGGCGATGAAAGAGGTGGAGGTTATTGATGGGATGCCCTTCTTTAAGCTGAAACAGGTCCCTCTCGATGTTCCGGAGGTTCGGGAGGTTTGTGGTGGCAATTTTTATTTTACCCTGTTAGATGGAAAATGCAGCATCCCAAGTGATAGTTATGTGGTGGACCCTGAATCGGTATTTGGCGTATCGTGGAGCTTTGATTACCCGTGGTTGTTTGCCGAGCATGGTGTTGAAGAGGTGCTGGCATGCAATCAAATGTATGAGAATAAGACTCCCTGTGCATTCACGGTACTCTGTCTTGACATACCTGCTGGTGAAGAGATGACGTTCTATTCTATCGTAGGTAATGCGTCTTCTGAGGAAAAACTGAGGAGTTTTAAGAAGTATGCTGTGGATAATGGAATTTTAGATAAGAGAGATGAGAATAGAAGGACTATTGAAAAGATTGAAGATAATATGTTTACTGTTAGCAGTAATAAGAATTTTGATAGTTATTGTGGTCAAACGTTTCTTGATAATGTGGTCAGGGGTGGGATGCCTGTTGTCTTCCAAACACAGTCAAGTAAAAATGTGTTCTACCTGTATTCGAGAAAGCATGGGGATCTTGAGAGGGATTATAATTATTTTGTGGTTGAAGAGACGTATCTATCGCAGGGCAATTCGCATTTCAGGGATGTTAATCAGAACCGCAGAAATGATACCTGGTTCAATCCTGAGATAGAAGACAGTAATATTATCATGTTCTTTAACATGATCCAGACAGATGGTTTTAATCCTCTTGTTGTAAATGGCCTTACGTACACTGTTAAGGATTTGCCAGCGCTTGCGGAATGGCTCGGCGATATTGTAGACGATACCGGAGGGCTCTTTGATGAGTTACTGGAGCTTGTTAAAGAGCCTTTTACACCAGGCGAGTTTATGATGAAAATCGAGGAGGCAGTAACCGGGAGGTCTCCGGATTATGATAAGATTATTTCGGTATTGCTCTCATTCTCCCGGGAGAATGATGTTGGAGAACCGTCTGAAGGTTTCTGGATCGATCACTGGACGTACAATCTTGACCTTCTAGACAATTTCCTGACGATCTTCCCGGACAGGTTAAAAGAGATACTGGTGGATAAATCTGTTTTCACGTTTTATGACAATCCCGATGTTGTTATACCACGAAACAAGAAGTACGTGCTGGTTGATGGAAATGTCAGGCAGTACGGTTCTGTAAAACGAAACAGGGATAAGTTGAAACTGATAAAATCAAGGGGAGCTGATCCTTATAAGGTTAGAAGAGAATATGGCAGAGGCAGCGTGTACACAACAAACCTCCTCGTTAAGATGCTCTTAATAATTGCAAACAAGATCGCTTCACTGGATCCTGAAGGAATCGGCATGGAGATGGAAGCTGATAAACCGGGTTGGAATGATCCTTTAAACGGCTTGCCAGGACTACTTGCATCATCTCTCCCAGAGACCCTTGAACTTAAAAGGGCTTGCTCCTTTTTATCCGATGCCATCGTAAGTATTGGACTTGAAGATTCCGGGTCTGTATCAATCTTCGAGGAACTGGACATATTCATTACTGATCTGACGGAAACAATCGAAAAACGACTGGACTCGGTGGATGAAAACAGGAAATTTTTGTTCTGGGATGAAAGTCACCGAATAAAAGAAGATTATCGGGAGAAAACTATCTTTGGCGTGAGTGGCGAAGAAATGGAGATGAAAATCTCCACTGTAAAAAACTTCATAGATAAATCTTTGAAATTGCTTGATAATATCTTCAGCGAGATTCCAAAGGATAAAGTGTTCCACAAAAACGGAGTATGCTACACCTATTTCTTAAACGAAGTCAAAAGATACGAGCATATTCACAGAGATTATGAAAAGAGCGAGATTGCAGTCAACGACCACGGGTTGGAACTTGTAACGCCACTGGAGTTCAAACAAAAGCCTCTTTCACTATTTCTTGAAGGTCCGGTTCATCTAATGAAAATAAAACAGGAATTAGCCAGCGAAATATACAAAAATGTTAAAAATAGTGAAATATACGATGAAAAACTAAAGATGTACAAGACAAGTGAACCCATAACAAGAGAACCGTCCGAGATCGGGCGAGCACGTGCATACACGCCTGGGTGGATCGAGAACGAATCCATTTACCTGCACATGGAATACAAGTACCTGCTTGAACTACTCAAAGCCGGTCTTCACAGAGAATATTACGAGGAAATAAGGAATACAATGATACCTTTCCTTGATCCTGAAACTTATGGGCGGAGTATCCTTGAAAACAGCTCATTCATTGTCAGCAGTGCCTTCCCTGATAGCAAACTGCATGGGCGAGGCTTCCAACCAAGACTCACAGGAGCATCGGCAGAATTAATCAATATATGGACAATTATGACTGCGGGACAACACCCATTCTTTGTCGACGAAACAGGAAACTTGAAGCTGAAGCTTGAACCGGTAATCCCCAACTGGCTTTTCACAGAGAAAAAACAGACCTGCAAAACCTTCGCAGACAACGGAGACGAAAAAGAACTAACCATACCAGAAAATTGCTTTGCATTCAAATTCCTTGGAAAAGCAATCGTCATATATCACAACGACAAAAGAAAAAACACCTTTGGAAACGATAAAGCAAGAATCACCCACTACACCCTGAAATACACCGATGGAGAAACTTACAAAATACAGGGCAGCACAATACCAGAAAAACTTGCAAACGACACACGAAATGGACAGATAAAAAGAATAGACGCATTTCTACACTGAACACTTGAGACACATTCTATGTGTCTATTTCTAACAGACGCCCGAATTGAGATACGATTCCCGACTTTCAAAGATGTGCCAAAAATCGACACCTTGCAAGTGTATGGCAGCAGTCTCCACCAAAGTATTGATCCATATGATACCGATTCATGTATTTTCGGTTAAGAGATTAATCATTCCAAACTATTAATATATTTATATATCAAAGAGGTTATCCTAATTTGTGATGTTGATATGGATATAAATAATAAAAAGAAGGTCGATCCTACGGTAGAGACGATCGTTGAGATGTTTTCGGGATAGTTTCTGAGAAACACTGCACGATAGACGGGGGTTGTTAAAAAGGAGCGTGAAATTGACCCAGTCATTATAGGAAGAAGTTGTGAGATGTGCTTCCACAATTGAAACGAGGAGTACTCGATGTGGAAGTGGAAGTTAAATTCAAGCGGAGAAATTATAAAGGGAAACAAAACACAGTTACGATAAGATTTAGGCTGATATGCATTTTCAATTTTGAATCTGGGAAATATCATACCTATTTGACTAGTATCCCAGTTGATATCTTATCAGCATAGGGTATTAATGTCCTGTACGGTGTAAGGTGGGAAATAGAACTTGTATTCAAAGAATTGAAAAGCAACTACCGGATGGATCAGATACCAGATAAAAACCAAAATATCGCGAAATGTTTGGTTTGGATCGCTATTCTGACGTTAATGTGCTCAACGTCGAATACTTTGGCTGATTCGTAATGCAAATCCCGAAAATGCAAACAGGTACGCGCATTTACGATTGGCGAGTTACCAGTGGGTAAGAAGAAAATCTCTCTTGTGTACTATAAGGAGTTAGAACGTTACGACGGGTTTGGAAAGATGGTAATTTTCACTGACAATGACCAATGGCACTCTGAAAAGATATTAAAGACTTATAACCAGAAATCTCTTGTAGAAGACGACTTCAAACTGCTGAACGGTGTATTACTCGTTCCTATAGGCTCTGTTAACCATTCATAAGGATGATAACATCAGATGCATACATTCCTTTGCATTGTAGA
>RXIJ01000004.1 GCA_004212095.1 Methanosarcinales archaeon
GGCAGTATTCATGGGGCCTTGATCCTGCCATCCAAAGAATACAAGAACCAAAAGACTACTATCTTCGTTTAACTCTTAGCTCAGCGACGATCGGCGTAAGAATCGTGATCACCGTGATGACCGCATAAGCCACGCACCCAAACATCGGCAGCAATGTGGAATTCTCTGTTTCGGTCATCACCTTTCCTTCGACCTTGTCAGCAGTATCACTGGACAAGATTGGAAAAACAAAACCATGATGTGGAGGCAGTTGCATGATTTCTTCGTGGCGAAGAGGATCAAAAATGAGTATTTATAATGTCAAAGACATGATGAAAGCAAAATATGTGTTTCGAGTTAAACAAATACAGAACAAGTATGACTCTCGGTATTGACATTGGTGGTGCTAATACAAAAATAGCATCGAGTGATGGGAATGTTGCAGAAACATATTATATTCCACTGTGGAAAAGCGCTGAACTAAACAAAAAACTAACACTGGTTGCACAGCGTTACCATCCATCAAAGGTTGTGGTGGTGATGACTGGTGAACTTGCAGACTCCTTTTGTGATAAAAAGTGTGGGGTGCAGTATATAAAAAAGACAGTTGAGGATGCCTTTGCAACCACACACGTAACATATATTGATGTGTCTGGCAAGCTTACTGATGGCTCCAACGAATCCTCTCTTGCTGCTTCGAACTGGTGTGCATCCGCACGATTCCTTGCAGGTGAATTTGAAAACTGCATCTTTGCTGATATGGGCAGCACAACAACAGACATCATACCAATAGTTTCAGGTACACCGGTTGCACACACCACTGATCTCAAAAGGTTACTGTATAATCAGCTTGTATATACCGGTCTCTTCCGAACCAATATTGCAGCACTTACAAACCATATATACCTGCGGGACAGGAATGCTTGCCTCGCATCAGAATACTTTGCAAACACTGCCGACATTCATCTTATCCTCGGGCACATAACAGAAGGTAGCTACACCTGTGAGACGCCGGATGGAGGTGGAAAGGATTTACTGTCGGCAAAAAGACGCCTTGCACGCATTGTATGCGCAGATTTTGAAGAGCTGGCTGATGGAGAAATATATAACATGGCAGAACAAATCTATAAGATACAGGTTGAACAGATCACCCGATCACTTGAAAAAATAGCACAGGAATACGAACTTGACCGGATCGTTATGTGTGGTATTGGTGAATTCGTGCTTGGACAGGCAGCCTTAAACGCAGGACTCGAGGCAACACTCATCTCGGAAAGATATAGTAAAAAAATATCGGGTGTATTCCCGGCTTATGCAGCAGCAAAACTTATAGAAAAATGATATAAACAGATCAAGCTTATTAGCATTAGTTGAACGCTCCAAACATGCTTATGATGCTACCAACACCCAATGATATCAAAACACGAAGACTATCGTTGCACCTGACCCAGAGTGAGCTTGCAAAAAAGGCAGGTGTGAGCCAGCCCCTTGTTGCACGTATCGAGACCGGGGATGTTGATCCAAGATTATCCACTCTCAATAAGATTTTTACTGCCTTTGAAGCAGTTGAAAAAGAGTATGTGGTGGCTGCCGACATTATGCATTCATCAGTGATTCATGCAACACCAGGAGATACGATAGTGGAAGCAGTTGGTCTGATGGAGCCGCAGGGTTTCTCACAGGTACCGGTACTTGACCATAATGTGCCGGTTGGGAGTATATCCAGTGATACTGTTGTTCGCTGCATGATGGATCACGAAAAAAGAGATATAAAGAACCTGCTTGTAAAGAATATTATGGGTGAATCTTTTCCTACCGTTTCACCTACAACAGATGCTAATATTATATCTCACATACTTGAAAAACATCCTGCGGTGCTGGTGGTAGAGTATGGAAAAGTTGTTGGCGTGGTCACAAAACATGACATAATGCAACTTATCAACAGGTGAATACAACTGCAACGAACATGCTTAAATATCGTGTGGAAATCCGAATAAACCACGAGATTTCCAGAAGATTGGCAAAGTCATCTGCACACGTTGTGTGCAAGTATTGAACCTGACTATTGCGATTACATTATCCGGATTCGTTACTTCTGTGAAAGCGAAGTTGTGCAGTTGTTAGATTAACCTCTGCTCGCGTTGTGTACAGTTCTGTACAATGAAGTTGTGCAGGTATTGAAAACATGGCTATTGCTTGTTCTTGCGTGCTTTTGCGATTGCATTGGCTATTTTTGCGGCAAATGCACCTGCTGTAAATCCTGCATCGATGTTTACCACACTGACAACCGAGCATGATTGTAGCATGGAAAGGAGTGCTGCTTTCCCAGCCCCGCCTTCACCGTATCCGGTTGATACAGGAACGCCTATAACTGGTGTGTCCACAAGTCCTGCAACGATTGCCGGAAGTGTACCCTCTCTCCCTGCAGCAACTACAAACGAGTCAACTCCATGGTCTATTATTTTTCCAAGCCCGGTAAACAAGCGGTGTATTCCTGCGACACCAACATCATAGAGTGTTACCACCTCGCACCCCATTTCTTCTGCTGTTACTTTTGCTTCTTCTGCAACAGGTATGTCAGAAGTTCCTGCTGTTATTATTCCCACCCTGCCACCGGTTTTTGTGATTTTGGTTTGATGTAATACCATTGTATTAGCACAGTCGTTCCAGGCGTAGTGTAGATGGTGCTGTTCAATAATGTCTAAAAGCGCGTTTTTTTGTGCTGGTAACACACGGGTAATCAGGCTTCTACCCTCTGCTTTTAGCTGTGCCAGTGCAATGTTTTTTAAATCTTTTTTTGTTTTACCTTCTGCGAGGATTGCCTCCGGAACACCAGTTCGTTTTATTCGATGTGTATCAATCCTTGCAATTTTGTGAACTGTTTCAACATGAGACAGGTGAAGCTGTTTCTCTGCCTCGCTTATGCCTATTTCATCATTCTTGAATTTCTGCAGTAAAGTAAAAATATCCATAACATTAACCTTGTTTTGGAAGGTAATAAACCTTCTACCGCAGTGCAGGATGATTTTACCACTGCCAAAAGCTTCACACAACATCTTTATACGTTGTTCATCCAGTAATTAAATGGTGTTTGCTTGTGTTTCGTTTTCACGGGATGAATTATGATACTGGCATAAAACGTGAGTGGCTGGTCGCAAATGGTCTTGGCGGTTATGCTTCATCCACAGTCATCGCTTCAAATTCGCGAAAGTATCATGGCTTGCTCGTAGCAGCATTAAATCCCCCGGTTAGACGAACGGTGCTATTTTCAAGCATTGATGAAACACTGTGTATTGATGATGAGGTTTTTGACTTTTCTGTGCATAAATATCCTGAAACCGTGCATCCGGAGGGGTTTAAGCACCTCAAATTTTTTGAGATGGATATGTTTCCATGTTTTGTGTATGAAGCATGCGGAATCACAATCAAAAAAACGGTGTTTATGGAACATGAAAAAAATGCCGTGTTTGTTGAATATGATATATTAAATCCTGAAAAAATTTGCGGTGAATTCATGCTTCGCCCGCTGGTAACACACAGGGATTTTCATTCTAACATGCGACGGCAACAAGTTTCATTCGACTGTGATTTTATTAACGATGTGTGTTCTGTGACTGACGGTAGCGAGCACGTCCTATCTCTTGCAGGAGACACGACACGATTTGTAAAAAGTGAGAACTGGTATTATAATATGGAATATGATTGTGAGCGTCTTCGCGGTCTGGACTACCAGGAGGACGTGTATTCTCCTGGGTATTTTATCGATTGTTTCAAAGAGAACAAGTCGCTGTGTATCGCAGCAGCATGCCAGTCGCATGGATACAATGAAACTGCCCTCTCTGATGTAGTTCTTAACTGGAAGCACGTGAAAGACACTGAACTTGATCGCAGGAAGAAACTGGTTGAGCGTGCGGGTTACACAAACAGTTTTGTAAATATGCTCGTTACTGCTGCAGATTCATTCATTGTATCACACGATAAATATAAAAGCATCATAGCAGGCTATCACTGGTTTTCTGACTGGGGGCGCGATGCCATGATTTCTATTTCAGGGCTTACCCTTGCAACACATCGCTTTGATGACACACAAAACATACTCCGGCTGTTTGCAGATCACACCAGAGATGGACTAATCCCCAACAACTTCACTGAAATGGGGAAAAGCAAATACAATAGTGCTGATGCACCGCTCTGGTTTATTCATGCCTGTTATAAATATCTGGAGTGCACAGCGGATGTGGCGTTCATAAAAAAACATCTCTGGCATACAATCCAATCGATTATATCGTATTATCGCAGTGGAACCGATCACGTCTATTCAGACACCGATGGCTTAATCGTATCAGGTGCACAGATGACATGGATGGATGCAAAGTTTGATGACTGGATTGCAACACCACGTGCTGGTAAAGCCTGCGAAATTAATGCTCTCTGGTACAATGCACTGAAGATCGCTGAACACATGGCAGACCGGTTTGGTGAAGACTCTGCAAGGTACATGGAACTATCACTGCTTGTTAAGAATAGCTATAAAAAATTCTGGAATCAATCACTCCAGTGCTTGTTTGACGTGTTAGCAGAGAACGCCGACGATTCGATACGCCCAAACCAGATTTTTGCAGTGGCACTTCCATTTCGTGTAGTCTCGGATAAGCACGCTAAAAAAATTATAGAAACAGTTGAGCGCCGGCTGCTTACCCCCTTCGGGCTTCGTTCACTCTCATCAAATAATCCCTGTTATAAGAAAAACTATTGTGGAGATGCCAGATCACGAGATGCTTCCTATCACCAGGGAACAGTATGGCCCTGGCTTCTTGGAGCATTTATCACTGCATACCTTAATATTCACGGACAAAATGAACAAAGTCTAAAATATGTAAGAAAGCTTCTCCTCCCACTTACACAGCATTTATCTGCTGCCGGACTTGGAAGTATCAGCGAGGTGTTTGATGCTGATCAGCCGCATAGACCGGGCGGATGTATATCACAAGCATGGAATGTAGCTGAGATGCTGCGATTGGTGAATGAGTATCGGGGGGTGTTCGAACAAGACAGTTTGTAATCACAATTTATCTGTCAACTTCTGCCTGACAATTAACCGGTCTTCTGTCAAACTGCCATTTATTTAGAGATAATATGAAAGTTTGAATTCATCGTCCGTCCATATTATAACTGCGTTTTCAAGAACCTCTGCTTTCAGATAAATTGGCACTGTTTTAAAGATTTTTATGTTGTATTTTTCAGTTACAGGCTCTGCAAGGAACATGTTGAAAATTTCTTTTATACTTCTTTCACCTGCAACCAGGCAGATGTCTATATCAAAACGAAAGTATAATGGACTTTTCCGGATAGACTATAAGTCCACTACAACGCGAATTTCCAGAAACCCAAAAAAAAGCCATATTGGTGCCATAGACGTGACAGCCTCGACATAACCAATAGACTTAATACTGATTATAAAATAACTTAGTAAATACGGGCTTGTGGTCTAGCTGGTCATGACATCGCCTTCACACGGCGGAGATCCGGAGTTCGAATCTCCGCGAGCCCATAATATTATATACCGGATACAGGCGGGGTTACAAAGAAATATTTTGACCGCCCGTCAGTGCAGGTGAAAAAATTCAAAGACATCTTTGGATGTTATATTCCATTGGGTAGTTTTTAAGGGGCATTTGGGTTGTCTCTGAGCATTTCTGCCGCTTTTTTATTAATAGACCCGAGTAGTTTCCTGTTCAAGTACGGCGCGAGAGAGATGACTGAAGCCCACCGTATCACCAGTTAGGCTACCAAATCCTGCTTCAGTTTTTTTACCTCAGATGTGAAAAGACGAACAAGAGGTAATAAAGCGAGCTTGTATATATTGTCAAATCCTTCTTCGTTGTCATATCCCACCATGCTCCAGATCTATGTCAATGGTGAGTAGGTTCATATTATTTCCTTAGTTGCAAATTTTTGTACTTTCAATAATACGCTTATCCAACTTCAATGTCAATTTAATATCCATAATTCAATTTATTTACGTACCAATATATAAAAATGATAAGTATTTATCAAATAAATTCATAAATTTTCATAGAATTCTAAAAGGCAGACTTGACGCTAAGTAGCCGCGCACGAATAACTTGTACATTTGAGGCAATACCTCTCGAAACCACTTCTTACCAATCCATTTCACCATAAAATTCGCAATCTCTGTGCCCCCCGTGTCCCACATGGTTCAATCTATGAGATAATCTAAAGAATATATAATAAGAAATAAAACCGCAGAGAGACGCAGAGAGGGTTTTTGGAGTCGCAGAATATGTCCACGAAAAAGTTGATTTTTTTCAACTTAATTATGCGGGATTTCCGATGACCAAACTCGCCTGTATTTTGAAGGGGGGCGAAAAAATGTCAGGTGCAACGATTTGTTAGCAGAAACAAGTTATCCCAATATTTTTTGCCCAATCATTCCAACAAGAAAACCAAAGTTTACGCCAAGTGCAGGAACCCAACTTTTCTGCAATTTTGACATCGGTGCAATATCCTGGAATATTAAGTAAAGTATTCCACCACTGGAAAGCAACATCAATGATGCCGTAAGTTGCGGCATATTACTCAGCAAATAATATCCTGAAATGGCGGCGAAAATTCCTGAAAAACTTAGAAAAAATAAGATGGACAAACATTTTTTTGAAGTATATCCACTGTTGCGCAAATCTAAATATGAATTGAATGATTCCGGCAGGTTTTGGATGCCGATGAAGATTGATAGTAACAATCCTAAATTATGGTCGGTAGCGAATACTGCGCCTAATGCAATAGCTTCCGGAACAAAATCCATCAACATTGCCAATAATTGAGAAATTGTTCCGCCTTTTTTCTCTATGTATCTATCTAAAAAGAAGAAAATAACTGCTCCTGTTAAGAATAATATTGCCATTGGTGCAAGAGGCAATATATCCATGCCTTTCGGTACCAGGACGAATGCAACAGCAGCAATTATTATCCCTCCGCCAAATGCAATTGATGTATGAAGAACCTCTTCTTTTACAAGTCCATCCTGGAAATATCTCACAAAATATTTCGAAAGAAGCCCCCCCAGGAAAACGGTGACTCCTGAAAAGGATGAGTACAGTATGATTTTTAATAAATTTTCCATTTATATTCTCCTGTTAACATAAGATTGTGTGTACTATAGTCAAACACCTAAACATTCAGGATTTCTGAATGTGTGGCGCAAATTTATTAATCCATGATTTAGCGTAACTTAATTGATCTTACACGCTTCAATACATCCAGGTTTTTTATGAACGTTTTTGAAATCTCCCTTTTTGCATCTTTTCGGATATATTCAATTGGATTCGAGATCCGGAGAATATGTGGGAAGGTACACAAGTACAATATCTAGTTTCTCCGCACATTCCTGTACTATTTTTGCCTTGTGAGAACTAAAGTTATCCGGTATTGTGATAATCCTTCCTTTCGGGTTTGC
>RXIJ01000005.1 GCA_004212095.1 Methanosarcinales archaeon
TGTTGGTGTTGTTGATGAGATTGTTGTGGTAGAGTATGTTGTTGCTCGAAGACCACATGGAGATTCCGTAGTTGTTGTTCGAGTTAATGGTGTTGCTCGTTAGGTTGTTGTTGCTCGAAAAAGATAGAATGATGCCGTGGCTGTTGTCAGACGCGATGTTACTCATGAACGTGTTGTTGCTCGAATACCACAGGTAGATGCCGTGGCTGTTGTCAGACGCGATGTTACTCATGAACGTGTTGTTGCTCGAAGAGTTCAGGTAGATGCCGATTTGGTTGTTACTCGATGCAGTGTTGCTTGTTAGGTTGTTGCTACTCGAAGAATTCAAGTAGATTCCGCAGTTGTTACTCGATGCAGTGTTGCTTGTTAAGTTGTTGCTACTCGAAGAATTCAAGTAGATTCCGCAGTTGTTACTCGATGCAAAGTTATCAGAGATGTTGCAGTGATCCGTACCGTTGAGATAAATACCGGCATTTGACCAACCTGTTGTTGCCCCCGTCACTGTGAACTCTGAGATGTTTACATAATCTGCAGTCACGTTGAAGACGTGGTCACCCGAATCCGATGCATTCACGATGCAGTTCGCAGTGCCGTTTTGGGAGCGAATAGTCAAATGAGCAACATTCACATTTACATTCTCGTTGTACGTGCTATCCCTTACAACAATCGTGTCTCCAGCAGTTGCATTATCCACTGCCTGCTGAATCGTTTGATTCCCGCTTTCAGGCACATAAATCATATCTGTGGATGCGCATCCAATGTTTATAAATGCCAGCACTGCGAAAAGAAACGCAAACACTGATATCTTCCAAAATCCGTTTCTTCTGCCCTTCATTTCTTTTTTATCCATTCTTCATTTTTTAATTACTTTCGCTATTTCTATTTATAAAATTTTCGATAACGCCCCTGAACTGCCAACTCACATGGTATTTTGTCCTGTCAAATTTATTTTGGCGAAAAAATATGTAAACATTTTTCATACCTGACAACTATCTCTAATAAGTTTTCATAGCTTGAAATGGCACTATCTAAAAAACCAGTGATTTGATTAACTTGATTGCTAACGCACTCGATTACTGCGTAATCGAGAGTTATTTCCCGCACACGGTGTATGCGGTTCTGCAAAGCGTAAGCTTTGCAGTCCAGGCGTTAAAACGCTCTGCCAACCTCTACCACCTGGATGCTTTCAACATCTTCAACAGAGGAAATGGCAGATTCTACTGACTCGGTGCCGCCTTCAGTATCTTCCAACACCACCACCACCATCAATGCTTTGATCCCAAAAGCGACAGGTTCCTCCATAAAACCAGAAAGTCGCACTCCTTTTGGGATTACCTTTTCGATGTTCGCTTTTAGCATTTCAAAGTCTGTTTCAGTTGACTTTGGCATTACTTTTATTTTTGCAACTACATTTCCCATAATTAAATCACCTCAAGGTCCCTGGAACTTGCAATTTGGACATGTATATAAATTGCTCTGATGCCTGCAATTTACACACCTACCAATCTCAGTTCCGCAAGACGGGCATGGAAATCTCACATGACCCTGTTCAACAAGGTTGATGCCACAGGAAATGCAGTTATTAGTAATTTTTTTAACCATATTAATCAACCACCTTTATACATTCTCACCATAAAAGAAGCTTTTGCAAGACATGAGTTTACCTAAAGTCCAAGAGCTAAACGTTCAATATATTCCCGGTTTTCAAGTCCGAGCACCCATCGATTGGGAATTGCATCCACACCAAGGCGAGCACCAAGCATTGCACCAGTCATGCATGCAACCGAATCCGTATCACCACCAATATTTGCTGCGGTAATTATTGCATCCTCGAAACTATCAATGTGATTGATAAAAATAAAAAAGGAAGCAGGCACAGTTTCGTATACCGAACTTGAAACGCCATTCTCCCCAAAAAAGTCTTCTGCAGGCGATGTAACCAATTTCCGGATGCTTCCTGCAAGAGTCTGATCAATCTTTTTAACTTTACTAACGATATTATAAATCAATTCTAAAAGTGGAACGTTGCGAACATTCATTGAAACTGATAGGGCAATGGCAACTGCCCCTGCTATACCACCAGTGCTCGTATGCGTAGGACGGGAGGATAATGTTGCAAGCTCGACCACTTGATCAATGTCTGATGATAAAAGCCCGATTGGAGCCACTCTCATGGCTGATCCGCATGAGTCGGAATTGATCCCGGAATCTTGCCAGTACGCACCTGATAGCATATTTTTAATTGCCTGCATACTTGTAGGTCCAACAGTTCGATTCAGTGAAGGGTTTTCAATCAGTTTTTTACCCCACTTTTTTATATTTGTTGCAAAGACTTCAACATCAAACCCGTTTGCCTCTATGATTGATTCTGTTAACAGGATCATTTGTTCGGTATCATCTGTATACTGTCCTTTTTTCAGTTTTCTATTAGGATAAGAAATTGGTGCACGCCCATAGTCTCTCACTACACCAAATATGGAATTGATCTCATCGTTCCTCAATCCCTCGGTCTGCATTCCAAGAGCGTCTCCAACCGCTGCTCCAATCAAACACCCCCTGTACTTACTGCTTACATTCATCGTTTATCTATCTTCACGCTGGTAATTTCGTACTTGTTCAATACTATGTAGTCAACATACTGGCACAAAACGGCATGGATCAAAGTAGGGAATTTAACCGCGGAGCACACTGAGAATGAGAGGGGCGCCAGAAAGCATAAGCAATAATCGAGACAGTCTTAAAACTCTGCGTCCTCTGCGGTGATAAAACACTCGGATTTTTATATAGCCCTAAAGGTCATATTGATCTGCATTCCAGTCTGCAAGTTCTTGTATCTTTTTGATAATATCCGCACCACCCGGTATGCTGAACAGGTGCTTGAACCGTTTCTGTGCTTTTAGGTATTCTTCAACTGGTCTTTTGTTTCTGATTTTGTGCACACCTGTAATATCCCCGTTTTCAATGTCCATCATAGGCCACAGTGCTGTTTCTACGGCAAGTCTCCCAAGTTCGATTGTCTTTGAACCATCAAATCCCCAGCCAGTGGTACATGGTGCATGCACATGCACATAAGTTGGTCCTGTTACTTCAGTGGCTTTTTTTACTTTACGCATCATATCCTTTGGATAAGCAACAGAGGTTGTAGCTACATAAGGTGAGCCGTGCGCTAACATTATCTGCGGCATGTTCTTCTTTGGTCTAAGGTTGCCAAAGGATGCTTTTCCAGCAGGGGTGGTTGTTGTTGTAGCTGCGAAAGGAGTCCCTCCACTCCGCTGCACTCCTGTGTTCATATATGCTTCATTGTCAACACAGACATAAGTGAAATCATGCCCGCGTTCAAAGGCTCCGGAGAGTCCGCGAATGCCGATATCTATGGTTGCACCATCGCCCCCGATTGCCATTATTTTTGTGTCATTCTTTCGTCCAAGCGCTTTTAGTGCGGCTTCTACGCCTGATGCGACAGCAGCAGCATTTTCAAAGAGAGAATGTATCCACGGCACGTTCCATGCGGATTCAGGGAATGGGGTGCTGAACACCTCAAGACAACCTGTTGGCGTTACTACGATGCAGTTCTCTCCCACTGCCTTTAACATGAACTTTGCTGCTAGTGCATCGCAGCAGCCTGCACACCCGCGATGCCCTGGTGCAAAGAGTTCTGTTGTCTTGTTCATAATAATTCCTCCCTCAAATCAACATAAGAAGATTCGATTGTTATTCCATTCACGATAGCTTTTTCGGCTTCGCTAACTATTTTTTTAATCCTTTCAGGCGGTATATCTCTCCCTCCATGTCCAAACATGTATCCTAAAACCGGAATATCTATTTTGGTGTTGTAGAGTGAAGCTTTAATCTCTGTGCATAAAGCACCTTCATATTTTCCAATGGAAATACTCTTGTCAAGTGGTACGATGATTGCAGCATTTTTTACTGCATTTCTTATAGCGTCAGTTGGGAAAGGTCGGAAGGAACGGATTTTTAAAAGTCCTACCTTTTTCCCCTCTGCTCTAAGTTCATCGAGTACATCTTTGATAGTACCAATCACTGAACCCATTGCTACAAGCACGATTTCAGCATCATCGAGATAATAGCCATCGATTAACCCACCATAGTATCGCCCATAGATTTCATTGAATTCGTCTGCTACAGTCTCTATTTTTTTCAGGGCAGCTGACATGCCGAGTTCCTGCATATATCGAAACTCGCTGTAGACACCCGGGTCTGCAAAGGCACCAAACGTTTTTGGGTTTGATGGATCAAGTATGTGTTCCGGTGCAAATGGTGGCAAAAATTCATCGGTTAAGTCCTGCTCAAGAAGAACGACTGGTTCATACACATGAGTTAATATGAACCCATCAAAACACGCCATTGCCGGAAGCATGATCTTATTGTCTTCACATATCTTGTATACCTGTGGCGTCATATCTGCTGCTTCCTGCGGGTCTTCTGCATATAGCTGTATCCAGCCTGTATCCCGCTGTGCAATCGAGTCCTGGTGGTCATTCCATATACTAAGTGGCGCACTCATAGCTCTGTTTGCAACGGTCATAACAAGAGGTAATCGCATGCCTGACGCGTTAAAGAGAACTTCGTGCATCAAAGCAAGCCCCTGTGATGTGGTGGCTGAGTATGTCCGTGCTCCAGCAGCACATGCCCCGATAAGAGCGGAAATAGCTGAGAATTCAGATTCTACCGTTATGTATTCACATGCCCCAATCTCGCCATTTGCTGCAAACTTGGATAATTCTTCAACAATATGTGTTTGAGGTGTTATCGGGTAAGCTGGAATTACATCCGGTCGACATACTTTAGCCGCATGAGCTACTGCATAGGATCCTTCAACAACTGTTAGTTTTGACATTGTTATTTCTCCTCCAGAACCATTTCAATTGTTTCTCTTGGGCATTCGTTGCTGCATATACCACAGCCTTTACAGTAATCATAATCGATCTCATAGTACCCATCTTCTGTTTTAATAATACAGTTTTCAGGACATGAAAGCTCACATATACCACATTTAATACATTTTTCCTTCTGATATATTGGCTTAAAGGTTCGCCAGCTTCCGGTCTTGTTTATTACAGTACTGCCTGGTTCTACAATCCCACCGATGCACAGTTTACTGCTCATGCATGTGCCTCCATTGCTTTATATGCGGCATCGACTGCTGCAACGTTTTTTTCACCGATTTTCCCACTAAACCGCTCACCGACGGCTTTCTTTATGGATTCAAGACGAATTTCACCAGTTGCACCTGCAAAAGCTCCAAGAAGCACAGTATTGACAATCGGTCGTCCGATCACATCCATTGCAATCTTTGTAGCATCTATTGCCATTACTTTTGCAGAAATATTCTTAAGTTTTCCTGCATCTTTTTCAGTGTTAATAATGATCAAACCATCCTTTTTTATTCCGCCTGCTACATCGATCACATCAATGAGTGTGGCATCCTGGACGACCACATAATCCGGCTCATAGACCTGACTTCGCATGCGAATTGGTTTATCATCTATACGGGTAAATGCAACAACTGGCGCACCACGTCGTTCCACACCAAAACTGGGAAATGCCTGGCTATATTTTCCATCTTCAAACGCTGCCACTGCAAGGAGTTCAGCAGCAGTAACAGATCCCTGTCCACCGCGTCCATGTATACGAATTTCTTTCATCACACTTTCACCATTTTTTATAAAATATTAATCAAGCTTTATTATATATTACAGTGTTATATGAAAAACTCAATGGATAATTGTGTAAATCATATATAGACTTTGGGTTCAAACTTCTATAAATTATCAATAATGTTCCAATAAAGATATTTGAAAAGGACTCGAAACAATATACAATCAATTTATTTCAGGGAATCCAGTAAGACGACCATTAGACTTTAATACAGGCACCATTAAACGTTAGTTGTTATGTTGCATATATGTGCAATGATCTAATATATATGTGCAATGATCTAATATAATTCGGAGGATATATAAGATAAATGAATTCAGAAATGTGTCCCGTTTGTGGTTTGCCAAAAGAACTTTGCATCTGTGAAGAAGTGGCAAAGGAACAGCAGAGGATTGCTATAAAAGTTAATCGACGACGCTATGGAAAAGAAGTGACTATTGTAGATGGAATCGATCCACATGAAATAGACCTTCATGAACTGTGCACCCATCTCAAATCAAAGTTTGCGTGTGGTGGCACGGTGAAAGACAATGCAATAGAGCTTCAAGGAAACCACAGTAGACGCATGATGGAAGTACTTATAAAACGGGGGTTCCTGTCAGAACAAATAAGAGTTTAACCACTGCACAACCTCGTTGTGCAGAAAATAACTCTTGAACCACTAATTTTCGAGTGCGCAAGCAATCGAGTGCAGAAAATAACCTGAGATTATCGACTGCACAACTTCGTTGTGCAGAGCTGCATAAAAGAATGGTGCCCCGATCACCTATGGGTTTCAGGGTGCTATCACAGTTTGGTAGGAGACATGGCTGGGGGGTAGTTGAGATATATATTTTTACACAATACAAAATAAAAACAAAACCCATATAAGCGAAAAACGCTAGCAAGCCTTGCACTTATAAGTGCAGAGTATAGTGACTACAGACGATGGGAAGTTTATGATCGGAGTAGATATAACAATCCAGGCTAAGGCTAAATTAACTTATGTCTCAGGTTATTGTAGCACTGAAACAAATCTATATGATTATTTGCCATCTCATTGCACTTAGAAAAGTATATAGTTTTTCGAACCAACCTGGAAATGCTGTATCCCATTGCCAGATTATATCTTCCGATATATATCCTGTCCATAATTGACTGTGTTTCTTTTAAATTTTTCAGTATAGCGCCTATTATACTGACTGTTGCCATCACTGGTAAATGTCGCCTTCTCGTTATCTATTGGCATTTTACATCGCTTTTTTACGGTTTTCATTAGCTCATTTGCTGTTTCCTGCATTTTTTTACCAGTGCTGTGTGCCGGATGGAGTTTTATATCTTCATTCTTTGCTATGTAGATCCAGTAATCGCCATGTTTATCTGTGTAATCATTTCCTTCGTCAACGTTTTTTTGTTTTTTTATGAAAGACCACATTTCATCCACCTAAACTCCAGTAAGTTCAAGATCCTTTATTAAAAAGTCAGTTACTTCCCTCGCGTTTCTTGCTGTGTCTTTTACAACATCTGATATCGTGTCGCGATGTATCACAGTTATGCGTTCAATGGCTCTTATTCCATTTTTCTCGACCAGTATAATTTGCAGATTAAGATAATTTGGTCCTCTGATAACTTGCGATTGTAAAAAATAGTGTTTTTGGTCTCTACGAAGACACCACCGCATGTTTTACACTTAAATCGCTGTTTGCCGTTTCTGTCATGCCCAAACTTGACTATGTCACCTGAGTTTCTCTTGC
>RXIJ01000006.1 GCA_004212095.1 Methanosarcinales archaeon
ACATTTTCATATAAGTCTGAAACGACTTGTGGAGGAGCTTTCAAGGATACACATTGCTTGCGGAGAACAAGGTGAAGAGTGACAAGATCGAGTTTGTGGTAAAAAAGATGGATTCGACACAAGCCATATTATTCTCCTATCCGAATCTCGGAAAATTTATTACTGCAGGGTAATGAAATCGGTAACAGTGGGATTGATGTTTTGGTAGGAATTATGTGGGTAGTGGTTCTGGCTATCGATTTTTCAAATATGTTTGAAACCCAAGTTCTAGATACGGAATATGCAGTTCTGCAGAACGAAGTTGTGTAGTGGTTGTGTAGTCAATGAGCCTACTAAAAATTAGGTGCTACAAGATAAATAGGATGTGTGACCACTCAATCGATGTGTGTAAGCATTACGGAGGTTAAGAGTGGTCACTGTTGAATATGCTTAATCAAACATAAATCTTGTGGTATAAAGGGCTGTAAACTCTCTTGGGTGATACACCAAAACTCTAATTTCTTTCGTGCGTTCAAACCTAAGAACAATATCCATTATACCTAAATATACAACCAATTCGAAACAATGCCAACACCCAACAACTTTACAACCATAGAATACTTTAGTGGGTACTTAATGAAAAGATGGACATGATCTGTGTTCACTGCCATATCTATGATTTGAATATCCATTTCACTGCACGGTTTTCGGATGATAGCTTCCGTAACAAGGGCAACATCCCTAACCAATATTTTACCGCGATATTACAGCAGTAAAACGCATATAGTAAAAGCGTGTAAGTACTATAAATTTGAGATGATCCAATATGGAAATGCAATTTCGTCTTACTGGCTATTTTAGAACAAGTGCTGATCTGTCTGCTGCTGCAGATGATGTGGGCAAGTTCTTTCGAACAACTGCTATTGAATTAATGAAAAAGGGGGTACCGGATGGAAGGGGTGCCGTTGTAAACAGTGTTGAGTGTGTTAATGACTGCATCCACTTTACTGTTGTATCTGACCGATACGCACGTGCCCATGATGCTGTACTGCGCCTTAGAAAACCGCTTGCAGCTCTTATTGGAAAAAAATACCGAATAGGCATACGTAAAATTGAAATTGACAGCTATATCATATCTTTCCCATCTAAAAAACCATTAAAAAATAAAATACCTTATGTGAAGAATATTGAGTATACGAATGAGCAACTCATATTGTCACTAAATGTCGGCGAAGCTGAGATTGAAAACCGCGTGCCTGATAGAATTATATCACTCATAGAAGATAAAATACGTTCACAGGAATATGGTGGAAAAGGAGAGCATTGGAACTTGTTATGGCAAAGCGAGAAAAAACAGCATGAAAACAATCTGGATCCTACAAAGCAGCTTTTAGACGCTCACTGGATCAAACGTGGTGCAAGCAGGGGCCAGTGGATACATGGGCCACAGATAACAAAACTTTTCAGGGTGTTTGAGCAAATAGTTCTGGATGAGATCGTCATACCACTTGATTACAAAGAGATGATTTTTCCAAAACTTGTAACCTGGGAAGTCTGGGAGCATTCGGGTCATGCGAAGGGCGTGTATCCGGAGATATATTATGTATGCCCTCCAAAGACACGAGATCCTGAATTCTGGGAAGAAGTGATAGATCACTACAAAGTAACGCTTGAAGTTCCAATTGATATGATTGCAGGGAAAATCGATAAGCCAATCGGCGGAATGTGCTATGCCCAGTGTCCACCGTTCTGGATGTTTTTAAAGGGTGAAACAATTGCAGATAGCTCGTTTCCTATTAAAGTGTTTGACCGCTCAGGCACATCTCACAGGTACGAAAGTGGTGGCATTCATGGCATAGAGCGGGTGGATGAATTTCATCGCATAGAACTCGTATGGTGCGGCACGATACAACAGGTGCTTGACGAGTCGAAAAAGCTTCAGGAATGCTATAAACGGATTTTCAATGACCTGCTTGAACTTGAATGGCGCACAGCATGGGTAACGCCATGGTTTATGGCACAGGAAGGACTCGCCGGTCTTTCTGAGCAAAAAGAAGTTGGAACTATTGATTATGAAGCTGTGATGCCGTATCGGGACGATTGGCTTGAATTCCAAAATCTTAGTGTTAACGGAGATAAGTATCCAGGCGGATTCAATGTTAAATCACAATCAAGAGAGCAACTTTGGAGTGGATGTTCGGGCATCGGGCTTGAGCGGTGGGCAAGTGCCTTGCTTGCACAAAAGGGATTAAACATTAAGGATTGGCCAGATGTTATTCAAGATATGTATGGGAAAATGCCTGAAGGCATAAAATTCCTCTGAACTATACATTGCATGTGGCATGGTAATAGTATAGATTTCAGCCAAACAGTCAGGGAAACCCTCATTCAATAGTGATTTGAGATATCCCTGATCGTTTCATGAGAGCAGCATCGAATTGTCATACTCTATGATGTTTCTGATATCGGATAAATAAAATCTATGTCTTCCCCATGATTTGATAAGCTCTTTATCCGGATCAAGAGCTCCAAGATATTTCGAGATTTTTCTCGGCTTTTAAGATGTATAGGAAAGTATATAACACAACCATTCTCTTGCTAACGAAATTCGATACATGGTAAGAATGGTTGAGTTTAATATATAAGTGGGACATTAAGCATATAGATGATTTTAAGGACGTGATTTGGGAAAATAAGAGTGTCGAACATTTTAAGGCGGACAAAATCTATTTTTTACGGATTGTAAGGCGAAATAACGCTAAGAGTAGTGATAAAAAATATGGATTCATTGATATTTTGAAGCATGAGACAAAATTGCCAAAAGACCAGATCAATTTGTTCACATTTTGTGTTTTGGATCTTAAATCGAAGCTTCTTAAGATTAGTATCGAGCTTGGGTGATGGGTCTTTAAAAGAGGTCAAATCTATGGCATTCGTAATAAAAAATGTTATATATTATCAAGCATAGTTTAGTCACATAAAGGTATATCCAGGTGTCCTACCTTCATTCCAAACTCAACCATCCAGATAATATTGGTAACATCTCTTGTAAAAACACTGTATTCTTCAAGAAACTGCACAACTTCGTTGTGCAGAGTTGTTAACAACCTTTGACTCTCGATTACGTTAGCAGTCGAGTGCAAGAGAATATTGTGCGTTTATACCTTCCTATACGTTGAAAAATTGGAAGAAGTCATGAAGGAAGCCTATCGGATTTTAAAGCCAGAGAAGTACATAGCATGGCTTATCGGTGACCAGGCAAAAAAGAAAAAGTTTGTACCTGTTGGATTTAAAATATACTCCATACTTGAGAAGTGTTTCAAGCCTGTTGATATTATTTGTGTGACAAGGCATAATCAAACATCAAATACATCGATTTGGCATGAAAGAGCAAGAAAATATAATTTTTATTTAAGAGGGTTTAAGTATCTGATAATAATGCAGAGGGCAAATAAATGAAATCGCTG
The DNA here is from genome assembly GCA_004212095.1 of Methanosarcinales archaeon. Classification (GTDB taxonomy): domain Archaea; phylum Halobacteriota; class Methanosarcinia; order Methanosarcinales; family EX4572-44; genus Argoarchaeum. Next base: position 3,447 of record RXIJ01000006.1, read on the forward strand.
CACCACTTAACACGAGGTATACGATTCGGCTTAGCTTCGCTTTTTGGGACATTATCCCCCTCGGTCACAACGTCATATATACTGGAACCGTTGAAGTTAATTTAAGGAGTAAAACATGAATATAAAGTATGATCCGTGCGTAATAGAGAATAAATGGCAGAAAGCCTGGGACGACTCTGGCATATTTCAGCCCGAGATAGATCTGCGTGAGAAGTTTTTCATTACAGTACCCTATCCATATCTGAACGGGAATCTGCATGTTGGCCACACCCGTACGTTTACAATTGGTGATGTGATTGCACGGTATAAACGGATGCAGGGGTACAATGTGCTTTATCCGATGGGTTTTCATGTTACTGGCACGCCGATTGTCGGTCTTGCAGAACTTATCGCAAAAAAAGACAAGCAAACGATGGAAGTGTACCACAGGTTTCATAGTATTCCACTAAATGTGTTGTCAGGTCTTGATGAGCCCCTGAAGATAGTTAAATATTTCAGCAGGGAGGCGGAGGCTGACATGCGATCAATCGGGTATTCGATTGACTGGCGGCGCAGATTCACGACAACTGATCCGCCATACAAACAGTTCATCACCTGGCAGTTTAATTTACTGCGCGAACTTGGTTGTGTGGTTAAAGGGTCGCATCCTGTACGATGGTGTCCTAATGATGATAATCCAGTGGAAGACCATGACATTTTGAAAGGTGAAGATACAACAATCATTGATTACACACTCGTCAAGTTCAAGCTCGAAGGTTGCAGTATTATTCTGCCGTGTGCAACACTTCGCCCTGAAACTGTTTTTGGAGTGACAAACCTGTGGGTAAACCCGGAAGTTATACACGTGCAGATAGAAGTGACCTATCCGGATAAAACCTGCGAAGAGTGGATCGTGAGCAGAGACGCGTATGAAAAACTCGGATTTACTGACAAGAGAGTAAGCGTCATAAAAGAAGTATCGGGAGTGGAGCTTATCGGAAAACACGTTACAAACCCGATAAACAATACAAGCGTATTGATACTTCCTGCATCGTTTGTAAATCCTGGAAACGGGAGCGGTATTGTGATGAGCGTACCAGCGCATGCACCTTACGATTATCTTGCTTTAAGAGACCTGTATGATTCCAATCTGTCACAATACGGAATTAATGAAGACCTTAAGAGCAAGATCAAATTTATCTCACTGATAAAAGTTCCTGGGTTTGGAAAATATCCGGCAGTTGAAGCAGTAGAACAGCTCGGAGTTAAAAATCAGCAAGACCTGAGAGCAGAGGAAGCTACAAAAATCGTGTACCGTCGAGAGTTTCACAATGGCGAACTCACAGACACCACCGGCAAATATGCAGGCACAAAGGTCTCGAAGATAAAGGACATACTGACATACGATTTAATCAATAGTCGCATTGCTGATATCTTCTACGAGTTCAGCTCTCAACCAGTAATCTGTCGCTGCGGAACCAGATGCGTTGTCAACATAGTGAAAAACCAGTGGTTCCTCAACTACTCCAGTCCGGAATGGAAAGAAAAAGTTTACAGATGCCTGAAAATGATGGACATACTCCCCCCCGAACTGCACGTTGAATTTGAGAACAAAGTGGACTGGCTCAAAGATAAAGCCTGTGCGCGTCGCAAAGGACTCGGCACAAACCTCCCGTGGGACAAGCAATGGCTCATAGAATCACTCGGGGACTCCACCATCTACATGAGTTATTACATTATAGCAAAATTCATAGCAGATGGCATAACACCAGAACAGCTAACAGAAGCGTTTTTTAACTATGTACTGCTTGGAAAAGGGAGTGCAAGCACCGTTTCGGAAAACACAGGCATCACAAAAGAAACACTTGAATCAATACGAAATGATATTAACTACTGGTATCCGGTTGATATGCGTTCATCCGGAAAAGACCTGATACCAAACCACCTTCTCTTCTTTTTATTTCATCACACAGCCATATTTCAAAAAGACATGTGGCCGCGAGCAATCGCCATCAACGGGTTCGTGTCGCTTGAACATAAGAAAATGAGCAAGTCAAAGGGACCGCTCTTAACAATGAAAAAAGCAGTGAAGGAATACGGGGCAGACATCACACGTTTCTACATACTTGCTGCATCAGAGCACACACAGGACGCTGACTGGCGGGAAAATGACATTGAAACCACAAAAAAGCAACTCGTGAGATTCTACCGTACTGCAAGAGAAATAATAGCGCTTCCTACCTCAACAGGAGACTTAAACAGCATAGACCGCTGGCTATTAAGCCGTTTGCAGCATAAAGTGGCGGAGACAAACGACGCACTGCAAAAACTGCAAACCAGACGAGCCCTTCAAAATTCTTTTTACTTGATACTAAACGATCTTAAATGGTACGAGCGCCGCGGCGGGAAAAAAGCCCTCCCACAACTCCTGCACACATGGACGCGCCTTCTTGCACCTTTTACACCACACATCTGCGAGGAAATATGGAGCCACCTTGGTGAAGGCTTTATTTCACAGGCGCCGTACCCGGCACCGGACTCGACACTTGTTGATGTTGATTCCGAACAAGCAGAGGAATACCTGCAAAAAGCGCTCGAAGACGTTGAAGAAATCCTTCGCGTAACAAGAATTACACCACAAAAAATAATCATTTACACAACACCGCAATGGAAAAAAACCATACACAAAATAGCCATGGAACTCAAACTCACCGAAACTCTCGAAATGAAAAACGTGATGAGTGAGGCGATGAAAGATTATGAAGTAAAAAAACACGGGAAAGAAGCGCCGAAATACGTGCAAAAAATTATAACCGAGCTAAAAAACACAACAAAAGAAACAGCAAAGTCAAAGAGAGCAAAACCAATAATAGAAAAAGAAATATTATCAGACGCCAGAGGATTCCTTGAATGCGAGCTAAACTGCAAAATTGAAATACAAAGCGCAGACAAGCCAAATTATGACCCGCAACAAAAGAGCAGACACGCAGAGCCAATGAGACCGGCAATATATATTATGGAATCTGTTGAAGACTGAAAACAACAGGGAGAAAAAATAATGAGTAGCGAAACAACGTATAAATATGCAACCGATGCAACGTTATCAGTTTTTGATGAGGTTTCAAAGGTTATTGTAGGGCAGAAGGAATCTGTTGAAGAGATCGTTATTGCAATACTATGTAATGGTCATGCGCTCGTGGAAAGTTATCCTGGTCTTGGAAAGACCTTAACTATCAGCACGCTTGCAAAGGTGATGGATTTAAAGTTCAGCCGCATCCAGTGCACGCCTGACCTCATGCCTTCTGATATTACAGGAACGTATATCGTGGAAGAGCATGCTGGCAGCAAGGAATTCCGATTTGAGCGGGGTCCTGTGTTTGCAAATATTGTTCTTGCGGATGAGATTAATCGTGCATCTCCCAAAACCCAGAGTGCGCTTCTTGAAGCCATGCAGGAAAAGCAGGTGACTGTTGGCAAGGAGACGTACGTTCTGGATAAGCCTTTTTTTGTTCTTGCCACACAGAATCCTATAGAGATGGAGGGAACCTATCCTTTGCCTGAAGCACAGCTTGACCGTTTTCTTTTGAAAATAATCTTAGGCTATCCTTCCCCGGAAGAAGAAAACACAATTATCGAGAGATACACTGGAAACATCACACCAACTGTTTATAAAGTGCTTCCAAAAGAAACACTGCTTGAACTTCAAAAGCTCACGCGCGACGTTCCAATCGCAAACGATTTGAAGAGCAAGGTGATAAAAATTGTTGGTGCGACCAGGAGCGACAGGAAAGAAATAGAGTACGGGGCATCACCACGTGCATCCATTGGATTAATCCTTGCTTCAAAAGCACGAGCTTTAATACACGGGCGAAGCTACGTATCAGAAGAAGATATTACTGCAATGGCATATCCTGTGCTTCGCCACCGAATCATTCTCACATTTGAA
>RXIJ01000045.1 GCA_004212095.1 Methanosarcinales archaeon
CCCACTGGCTGCTCAAGGCTCAATCGGAGATACAATTTACAGATTTCCGCAGTATTAATCCTAACCGAAATCTTTATCTATTTTAACTCATATGTACTTAATTGCAGACTTTGTTTGCAAGACTGTAAACAACTTTATCAAAGGAGAAACAGTAGATGAAAATAGGAATTGTGAGTTATGCAAATGACCCCGAAACAGTGTGGAATGCATTCAGGTTTGGAAACTTCGCACTAACAGAAGGTGACGAAGTAGGCATATTCCTTCTTGCCAAAGGAGTAGAATGTGAACACCTTGATACAAATATGTTCAATGTAACAGAAGAAATGCAAAAATTTGTTGATAGTGGTGGAAAAATACTTGCCTGCGGCATGTGTCTGAAAATTAGACAATCCGGAGGATCACATATGTGTCCACTCTCAACTATGAAGGATATGTATGACCTGATAACAAAAAGCGATAAGGTTGTTACTTTCTAAACTAAAATAAATTAAAAAGAGGTGAAAAAAATATGTGGTATGGACGAAGATGGTATGACCAAACAGTAACAGCACCTTCTGGCTATGAATATATCGGACCCTGCCGTTGTGGCGGTGGGCCGCATGCGAACTACCAGGCGCCAGGTGGTCAGGTGGTACATGCATCACAGATATTTGCACCAGCACCGGGCTTTACACCAGCACCAGGCTTCACAAAAGAAGACGAACGAAAGATGTTAGAAGAAGAACTGGCACAAATCAAAAAGCGTCTTGAAGAACTTGAAAAATAAACAATTGAGGGGAAATATAAAAAAAACCCCTCTTTTATGTTTTATCAAGATGCAACAGGAGACTATTGTAGCAACGACTTAATTTTTAAGTCAACAATCCCGTTTTAGAAAAAATGGGCATCAAGAAGATGTTCATGCTTATTTATAGTAGTAAATTTTATTCTGATTTCAATTGTTTTAGCCACTACTTTCCTCAATTTGAAAATAAACTTCAGAGAATTCCTTTTAACTTCAATTTTTCTACTTCAATCCCACAAATGCCTTTCTTTGACATAATTTTGCCATTTTAGGTTTATTTAATTTCATATTCCCCAATTTTTTCCATATTTAATGATAGCTACCGCTAATCATTGTACGATGCCTTTCTTTTCCAATGTGCACAACTGATACAAATTATAATCCATAGCAGTAAACATCATTTTAACCCCGGTTCTTGCCACTGCGGTCACTTTTACCCTCCCGGACCCAAACACGGTTTTCACAACAGCATAAATCCGTTCACACTTTGCTCTTGTGTGATTGATTCGTTTGTTTCTAAGTACATCCCTTATGCCTATTGGGCGCCTCTCACACCTCTTTTGTATAGTTGCATTATTATCCATTCGGATGCGCCCCAAAGTAACCTTTGTCCCTATAAACAATAAGTGCGAGCCGTTTATATTCTTCTCAAAGTGCAAAAGCAGTGAAGGATGACATAGTATGAAATATGTTTTGAAAATATATAAATTAATCTAAATAATTTGATGGGGGTTAATAGAAATTCTCTAAATATTGGATTCTGATAAGATGATTGATTCTGGCGCATGTGCTTGTTGCAACGGTGTCGGCGACACATCGTATCAGATTCCAGGCGGAAGCAGCATTGATCATTCCCCGCTCATACAGCCCTGCGAAAAAAATGCCGCCACTGAAAGGTGACATTGGTGACGATTTCCCAATTAACTCTTGATTACGAAGCACTGCACAACTTCGTTGTGCAGAAAAACAGCCAGTAACCTTTAATTCTCGACTGCGCTAGTAATCGAGTGCAGAAAAACAGCCAGTAACCTTTAATTCTCGACTGCGCTAGTAATCGAGTGCAGAAAAACAGCCAGTAACCTTTAATTCTCGACTGCGCTAGTAATCGAGTGCATTAGCAATCAAGCTTGGAAACGTTCTATGATTCATACAAAACTAACCTTCTCCGGGGAATGTGCACAAATCGTACAACGATCGCTTGAGCCTGATAATCTTTCTTCGATGTGCACCAGTGAGAATAATAAAAAAGTGATTGTTCAGTTTGAAACAAACAAGATTGGCACAGTACTTTCAACAATAGATGATTACCTGATGAATGCAAAGATTGCAGAAGACCTATGCAGTATAATAAAAACAAAAACAAAGAAATAATCTATACGATTGATGACCTTGAAATTGACATTCAACTGATATTAAATGTCATCGATGAGAGGGGGGCAGCAACCATCGGTCTCCAGTTTCCGGAAGGGTTAAAGCGGCAGGCTGTAAACATATCAAGAATTATACAGCAGCACCGAAGAGTTGGAATACTCATATCCGGAAATCCATGTTTTGGTGCCTGTGATATTGATACACAGTTGATTGAGCTTACAGATGTCTTATTTCATTTTGGTCATTCAAGCCAGGGGTTCTACAAAGAGGTTGTTTACGTGGAGGCACGTTCAAAGATAGATGTTGCACCTGTGGTAGCAAGGACAATAAAGATTTTGTCTGGAAAACGAATCGGAATTATCACAACAGTTCAGCATGTACACAAACTGCAAGAGATACGGAACATGCTTGCAGCCGAAGGATTCGAGTCCAGGATAGAAGAAGGTGATGCACACATTGCATACCCTGGGCAGGTGCTTGGATGTAATTTTTCTGCAGCAAGAGGGAATTGTGATGAATATATCTATGTTGGTGGTGGAGAATTTCACCCCACAGGCGTCTCAATTACCACACGAAAGAATATAATCATTGCAAACCCCTACAATAATAGCGTGTATAAAATCAATCCGAAGCCACTCATTCGAAGACGATGTGCGATGATTGCAAAAGCATTTAATGCAGCAAATTTTGGCATCATTGTTTCAACCAAAATTGGGCAGCAACGGTTAGCCCTTGCAGAAGACTTGAAAAGGAAAATAGAAGAGCACAACAAAAATGCTGATTTGATCATTATGGACCTTGTAACACCAGAACAATTGCTTGGATTTAAACCGGATGCTTTTGTAAACACCGCATGTCCACGAATTGCCATTGATGATTCCAAACAGTTCAATATTCCAGTGTTAACGCCAGTAGAGCTTGAAATACTCATCGGAGAACGAGAATGGAAAGAATTTGCAATGGATGAGATACTTGCCGGAGACAGGTGATGAAACCAACAACAGAAATATCAGGCACTATTATATGGGGCGAAGAGTTTGAGGTTATCAGTGGTACATTATATATTGAAGATGGAATTATTGTAGACCTGATAGAAAAGCAAGTTTCAGATGATGTGATTATCGCTCCATGTTTTGTCAATGCACATACCCATATAGGCGATTCTGTGATAAAAGATCCACCGATAACAAATCTGGATGAACTGGTGCGCCCCCCGGATGGGTTAAAACACAGAATGTTAAACAAGACTCCAGCTGTTGAGCTTATAAACGCAATGGGTTCTACGTTAAAGGATATGAAAAAAACAGGTACTACAGCATTTATTGATTTTCGTGAAGGGGGGGTTGAAGGTGTTAACGGCCTCAGGCAATCCCTGATAGATATGGGAAATCTGCGAAGTATAATACTTGGACGGCCACATAATGACCTGCCAGAGCTTCTTAATGTGAGTGACGGCATCGGCCTGAGCGGTGTTAACGATATGCCATTGGATGTGTTACAAGAGATAGTATCTGCGGTGAAAAAATCCGAAAAGCCTTTTGCTATCCATGCAGGTGAAAAGGATAAAACTGATATTGATGCTGCTTTTGATCTTGAACCGGACTTTATAGTTCATTTAACGAGTGGCAGTAGCAGTGATTTTAAAAGAGCGTTTGATCAGGATTGTAATATTGTTGTTTGTCCACGTTCAAATCTCCTTACTGGAGCTGGTATGCCAGATATTAAAGGTATGCTAACATCAGGTGCTGTGGTTGGTGTTGGAACTGATAATGTGATGCTCAACTCTACAAACATGTTTGATGAAATGAAATTTATATCGACAATATTTTTACAGGATGATCGACAAGTATTTAAGCTATGTACACTAAACGGAGCAAAGGTGTCTAATATGGACAATGAGATCGGCTCTATCGAGACTGGAAAGATGGCTCATTTGATGGTATTAAATAGGAACTCTTATAATCTTCAAGGTGTAAGGAACCATCTCTCAGGTCTTGTGCGAAGAGCACGTCCGGATGATATTATACAAATAATAGGAGTAGAATAAAATGATAAGCGAAATATATAAGAAAATAGTTGTTGCAACTGATGGTTCAAAAGAAGCAGAAAAAGCTATAAAATGTGCAGTGGAACTTTCACGACTTGCAGGAGCAAAACTCTATGCCATATATGTTATTGATAGAGCATCTTTTTTGAGCACTCCACTTGTGACTATGCCAATAGATGTGGCATGGGGAAAACTGGAAGAGCAGTTTCACAATGAAGCTGCAGAGACAATAAAAAAAATAGTAGATGCCGGGGCAGCCGTCGGTGTGGAAGTTGAAGCGAAGATAGTTGAAGGGCATGCAGCAGAAGAGATAATAAAGTTCTCAGAAGAATTGCCAGCAGACCTTACCGTTATGGGAAGTCTCGGTAAAAGCGGTCTTAGCAGATTTTTACTTGGGAGTGTTGCTGATAAGGTCACACGAAATGCAAAGTTGCCAGTCATGGTCGTAAGAAGCTAATCAAGAGATTGTTTGCTCAGGTGATGGTGGATCAAAATGACGAGGTTGTATAAGAACATAATAGTTGCAACTGACGGCTCAAAAGAGACTGAGAGAGCTGTAAAATATGCTATAGAACTTGCACGAAATACCGGAGCAAAAGTATATGCTTTATACGTAGTAGACACTGCGATCTCCACAACCAGCAGCATGAGTGTGGCATGGGGGAACGTGCATGAATTCCTTAGGGAGGAGGGGGCAGAAGCAACGAAAAAAATAGCAGAGACTGGAGCAAAAGCAGGAGTTGAAGTTGAAAAGAAGCTATCTGAAGGGCATCCGGCAGAAGAGATAATAAAGTTCTCAGAAGAATTGCCAGCAGACCTTATTGTGATGGGGAGCATCGGTAAGAGTGGTCTCGACAGATTTTTACTTGGAAGCGTCTCTGATAAAGTCACACGAATTTCAAAGATACCGGTGATGGTAGTAAGAAATTATTAGCACCTGCGCACAACGCGAGTAGAAACAACTAGTGGCTTTTAATTTAATTACTATATCCCACAACACTGTTGCGGTTGGGACAAGCCACAGAGCAATCTTTTTTTAAACAGAGATGTATAAGAACATCAATGGTCAAGTTGAAACATGCGAGCCATTGTGTTTATAAAATATGATACTATATGGTGCTTTGCTTAAAATATAAAAAGAAATTATTGTGTGGAACTGATATAATTGAATTATTTTTAAAGAAATACATTTGAGTTTCAAACATACCTCAAAAAACACCATCGGCCAACCCAATCGCTGTATGGCCTATCAAAACATAAACCCCCCTGCCACCGATTTCCCCAACTCCACATAAATTTCCCCATATCCAGCAGAGAAAATAATCGAGCCTGTTTCACACCCATTTCTTCAACCACCATCTCGACATTCTTACCCACCTATCTCCTGTACAAGAGCAAGACGTATCCCCTCCAACCCCTCAGCAAGTCGCGTAATACTCAATCTAAGATGTCTGCATTTCTATGCCAGATACTGTAGAAAATCATACCCACAACACATAAGAAAATATGCGCTCGGATGTTGAAATCCTTGTGATGGTTAACCGGTCCGACCACGCTGTGCTCACCCCCCCTCCGGTCATCGGGGTGTATAACATGGGATATACGTTTCCGCCCTCGGCTCGGGCTTCTCCTAAATTTTTCTTTCGTTACCCTACAGAAAAAATTCATATATCTCAAACATTATACGCAATCGTTGAGCAAAGGGTTAAAAATAAGTTTTGCGTTTCCGGTACCATGAAAATGTTTGATTTAACAATGCCGATGGACACACAGATTCCGATTTTCCCTGGTGACCCTGAGCCAGAGATTATTCAAGTAGCTTCAATAAAGGAAAATGGATGGAATGAAAAACAGATTACTATTGGATCTCATTTTTCGACACATATAGACGCCCCATTTCATATGATAAAAGGTGGAAAGAAACTAGATGATTATCCTATCACTAAATTTATTGGTATGGCAAGTGTAATAGATGTAAAAAATCAAAAACTGATAAATCCAGGTTTAGATGAAATTGAACAGAACGATATTGTTTTTTTCTATACTGCCCATATAAATAAAATACGCTATAAAGAATATTTTCAACAAAATCCCATTTTAAGCTTAGAAACAGCACAACGGTTGATTGAAAAAAAGGTCAAGATTGTTGGTTTGGACTCATTTTCACCAGATAATGAACCGTTTGAAATTCATAAGTTGCTTTTGAAAAACGATATTCTTATTGTTGAGAATCTTATAAATCTGGATAAATTATTAAACAGTAGATTTATGTGCTACATCTTGCCATTAAAAATCATGGATGCAGATGGCGCGCCTTGCAGAGTTATTGGAGTTTTGACATGAAGACGAAAATAATTATTAACGCGATAAAATCGAAAGGATATTGACGAAATTGTAAATACGGTCGGGCAAAAATGAAACTCAATTCTGATGGTGGTTTTCCATCGGTGTTCTGTTAAGAAGTTTTAGTAATTCCTCACTCACTTTTTTTGACCACCTGAATGTTCTGGTAAAGGTTGGATCGTCTATAATCTGTTACGATTTTTCAGGCAAATACTGCTTTTCGTACGTCTTCGATGGTTGCGTTTATTTCGATTGGTTTTGGGCATACGTTCAGTACTTGTTCGCTGTCTTTTAGCAGATGTCCTGTTGCGATGCAAACAATCCGTTCATCAGGATCAATGATTCCATTTTGAAGCAGTTTTCGTAGTCCTGCAATGGATGATGCACTTGCTGGCTCTACCCCGATTCCTTCCATCTGTGCCAGTTGTTTCTGTGCTATGATAATTTCTTCATCAGTTACTGTTTCTGCAGTTCCCCCTGATTCGTACACAGCTTTAAGGGCTTTCCTGGCATTTACCGGGTTTCCGATTCGTATGGCTGTGGCTATAGTTTCCGGGTCCAGGTCCGGTGTTATGTTTTGCTGGTTGCTTCGTACTGCATCTACTACAGGAGGTGCACCTTCTGCTTGTATTCCGGTCATTTTTGGTACAGTATCTGTTATGCCAAGTGTTTTCAGTTCCTTGAATCCTTTATATATGGCTGTGATATTTCCTGCATTTCCAACCGGAAGCACGATTCGATCCGGTACTTCCCAGCCCAGTTGATCTGCTATTTCAAAACCTATGGTTTTTTGCCCTTCGAGACGGTAGGGGTTGATCGAGTTTAGTAAATAGAAGTCTTCTTTTGCGCACAGGTCTCGTACGAGCATAAGTGCTTCATCAAAGTTTCCGTGTATGCTTAGTACCTTTGCTCCGTGCATTAGTGCTTGTGCAACTTTTCCGAGTGCTACTTTACCTGCTGGTAGTAATACAACTGCTGGTATGCCTGCCTTAGCTCCATAGATGGAAAGCGATGCCGAGGTGTTACCTGTTGAGGCACATGCTACAGTACTCATCCCAAGTTCCAGTGCTTTGGTTACACCAACAGTCATGCCCCGATCTTTAAATGAACCTGTTGGGTTCATACCTTCATGTTTAACATAGACTTCTTTTGCTTTCAGGTCTTCTGCAAGCCTGTGTAGTTTATATAGCTGTGTGCCGCCTTCCTGCAATGTAACAGGGTCTCTTGTTATGGGTAGTAGCTTTTTGTATTTCCATACGCTCAATGGCTGCTTTGATAACTCTTTTTTGCTTAGCTCTATTTCATTGTAGTCGTATACTATATCAAGAAGGCCACCGCATTTTCTACACGTGTAGACGACTTCTTCAATAGAATAGATGTTCCTGCACTCGATGCATTGTAGATGGTACATATTCTTGAAAGTCTCCTATCAACAACTGTTTAATGCACAACAATATACCTAAACTTATCGGGTGCACAATGTAGAAAAAAACAGTTGAGAATAATTAATATACTAAACTACACCCTAATAGACACAACTATATATGCAATAATAATGCTTTGGTATGTGAGAATTGCAGACTCTTCCATTGGGAAACTCCAGCCCGTTGAGACAGAGAAGCTGACAACAGAACTTAAGAGGGATTATTATTAGAATAAAAATAACTACAAGAAATAAGAATGAAACAAAAAGGAGCGAATCTCAGTCATCTGAGAGCTTGAAAAAAAATGCACAAGGTAACACAATGATTAATGAAGATTTAGTAGAACCGGGTTTTGCACTTCCTGGAGAACTTATAGGAACAAACGAAGAGTTCACTAAAGGAGAGCAGACATTCGATGAAAGGGGTAATATCTATGCTTCGGTCATGGGGCGTGTTGAGCTACATAAACAAAGCAGAATTATTTCGGTCAAACCAGTAATAAACCCCTTAAATTATATACAAAATCAGGATATCGTTATTGGTCAGGTGACTGCTATAAGAAATTCAGTTGTGCTTGTAGAGATTACTCATATTAAAGGAAGAGGTGAGCGTAAAATTATAAATCTCGGACAGGCGGCAATTCACGTATCAAACATAAAAGACGCCTATGTAGATAACATCTCAAGAGAACTCTGTCCTTTTGATATTGTGAAAGCAAAAGTGATCGATGTTAAAAATATGAGGCTTACGACTGCAGGGAAAGAACTTGGAGTGATGAAGGCATTCTGTTCAAAGTGCAGGCAGCAATTATATAAAAATGGCATCAAACTGGTGTGCAAATCATGCGGTAATAAAGAGACAAGAAAAACATCAGTAAATTACGGAACAGGCATAATATAAGTCAGGAGAAACAAAAAATGGAAGTTAGAATTCTAAGTAAAACAGATACCGACCTGAAACTTCATATCGGTGGAGAAACCCACAGTTTATTAAATCTTCTTAAAAATGAACTTCTTACGAATGAGTGTGTTGATGTGGCAACTTATGACATTAAACACGTAACCATAGGTGATCCGATACTGTTTGTGAGAACAACTGATAATCATGACCCGATCGAGGCAGTCATTGAAGCATTAGAAAACATAAACAATCTTTGTGAAGAGTTTAAAGAAGCATTCAATAATAGTGCGAGGGACGAGATTCGAACTCGCGGACTCCTGTGAGAACAGGTCCTAAGCCTGTCGCCTTTGACCTGGCTAGGCAACCCTCGCAATCATGTTTTGTGTGCTTGATTGCTAACGCAATCAAGAATTATGCAGTTGATAGTTATTTTTTGCACAACGATGTTGTGTAGTGCTTCTCGCAATCAAGAGTTAACTCCACTCAAGTTAATAGTTATTTCGTAACTAAGGGGCTATTAACTTGTTGGGTGTTGTATCTTCTCATGATTAGATTTAAAAGAAGATACAGGTATTTCAGCATGGACATATTTATAATTAACGCCAACACCCAACAACTTTACAGCCCCGTTCAATCATAAAAGTTATATGTTGGTAAATTATAGAACTAAATTGAGAATCATTTATATGGAAAATTCATGCAGGAGAAAAAAATATGTCAAAGACAAGTAAAATTGTAGTTATTGGATGCGGTGGTTTTGGAGCACCAGCAGCAAAGATGTCAAAGAAAACTGACCCTTCGGTAGATGTGACCTTGATACGAGAAGAGAAAGGCGGTTTGCTGGTGAGATGTGCAACGCCTTTTATCTCGGTTGAAAAGACGACAGTAGAGGCTTCAATCAAAAGTGATGAAATGTTTCATGACGCTGGAGTGACACTTGTAGATGTGCCAGCAACAAGCATCAACAGAACAGAAAAAACTGTTACAACTACTGATGGTGCTGTCTATCCTTATGATAAACTTATTTTAGGTACCGGAGGTAAAGCCATTGTCCCATTAATTCATGGTGTAAATCTTGATGGTGTTTTTACGATTCGCACAAGTGATAATGCGGTGAGCATACGAGACTGGATAAACGAAAAGAAAGTAAAAAAAGCTGTTATATATGGTGCAGGAGCAATTGGACTTGAGATGGCTTCGCTTATTGCACAGAAAGGTATCGCAGTTACCATTGTAGTCAGATCGTACATTGGCAGGAAACTTGGTCTGGACATGGATGTGAGCAATGAGCTGGAAAAACATTTTATCCAGAATGGAGTTTCGATCAGGTCAAAAGAAGTGGTAACAAAAATTATAGGAGAGCAATCAGTAGAAGCAGTTGAGTTGTCGTCAGGGGACAAAATCGAAACTGATATGGTCATACTGTCCATAGGCGTTCACCCACGTATTGAACTTGCAGCAGCAGCCGGGCTCGAAATTGGGGAGTACGGACTTGAGGTGAATGAATATCTCCAGACGTCTGATCCGGATATTTATGCTGGTGGTGACATGATTGAGTATGAACATCTGATTACCAAAAAGCCAGTTCCGGGGCAGATAAGACCAAATGCGGTTATAGCTGGTAGGATTGCTGCAAAGAACGCTCTTGGTTATCAAATAGAATTTCCAGGATTGTTGAACAGCTTTGCAGTAAAGTTATTTAGTAAGACTGTTGCATCAATCGGGGTGACAGAAGCAATAGCAAAAGAAGAAGGAATCGATGTCTTTGCTACAACAAAAACTGTAAAAACCAAATACGCGATGATTGCAGGTGGAAAACCGTACAGCCTCAAGTTAATATTTGATAGGAAAACAAAGCGTGTTGTTGGGTCCCAGATCATTGCAGATGACGAACACTCGATTAAATCTATTGACGTTATTGCGATTGCAATAAGGTGCAACTTAACAGCTCTTGATTTAACCACTCTGCGATGTGCAAGTCAGCCAGAACTGTCACCGGAAGCAAGTGCAGAGCCAATATCAATGGGTGCGGAAGATGCATTCAAAGAGCTTTATTCACTCACCTGACTGAAGAAAAATTTCTTCTTAAGTTACTTGCGGATTGCTCTGTCTTAACGGTGGTAGCCTTATGACTGCTTTTAGTGAGTTTGTACTGGTGTGTCAAAAGATAGAGAAGATTCCAGGCTCTATCGAGACAACATCCACAATAAGCGACTTTTTGACACAGATAGATGATGATGAGCTTTACATTGTTGCACATTTCATCAGGGGAAAAGTGTTTCCGCAGTGGAGTGATCTTGAACCTGGGATTGGCCCAAACCTTCTTTACACGGCAATCGCAAGAACAGCAGGCATAAAAGTACCGGATGTTAAAAATATGGTGCGAGACCTTGGTGATATCGGGGCCGCAGCAAGAGATTCACTCAAGAAAAAAACACAGGTCAGTTTTTCAGCGTTTTTTAAAGAGGAGTCTTCAATCAGCATAAAAGAAGTACATTCACGTTTTAGTGATATTGCAACATCCTCTGGTAGGGGCTCGCAATCTGCTAAAATCAGGAATCTGCAGTACCTTTTCAGCAATGTATCGCCCGATGAAGCAGTGTACATTTCTCGCCTTGCAATAGAAGAACTTCGAATTGGGGTCGGTGAGGGACTAGTAAGAGATGCCATTGCAAAAGCGTTTAACGTGGACACAGAACTTGTCGAACGAGGGTACATGCTCACAAACGATCTTGGCACAGTGGCACTTACCGCAAGGAATGAGGGAACAAAAGGACTTTCAAACCTTAATATAAAAATTAATAGACCTGTTAAGATGATGCTGGCACAGATAGCAGAGAGCATCGAAAGTGCAGTGTCAGGTATAGGCGAGGTTGCTGTTGAATGGAAGTTTGATGGTGCACGTGTGCAGATTCATAAAGATTGCGACCATATTACTCTTTATTCCAGAAGACTTGAAAACGTGACAAACTCCCTGCCAGAACTTGTTAAGAAGCTGAAACAATCTATAGGGGCAGAACAAATAATCCTTGATGGTGAAGTTGTAGCAGTCAGAAGGAATGGAAAACCAATGCCTTTCCAGCAGCTATTGCGCCGTTTTCGTCGTAAACACGATATTCAGCAGATGCAGGAAGAAATACCACTCACTCTCAACCTTTTTGATATCATGTATATAAACGGCAGAAGCCTGATAGACCTCCCATTAACAGAGAGAAGAAAAATACTTGCAGTACACATTCAAAACCTTGAAGGGTTAACACTTGCAGAGCAAAATATCACAGGTGATCCTGAAACAATACAACAGATATACGAAAGTGCTCTTTCGGCAGGACACGAAGGTGTGATGCTGAAAAACCCATCTTCTCTTTACACACCTGGTAAACGAGGTAAAAACTGGCTGAAAATAAAACCGATTATGGAAACACTCGATTTAATAGTGGTTGGAGGTGAATGGGGCGAGGGGAGGCGTGCACATCTTATAGGCTCATATACTCTTGCATGCCTCGACACAAAAAATAACACACATCTCTATATCGGGAAAGTTGGTACAGGGATAGACGACAAACAACTAAAAGAGCTTACTCTGAGCTTCAAACAACTGATAATAACTGAAAAAGGGAAAGAACTGCAATTTGAACCAAGAATTGTTTTTGAAATAGCATACGAAGAAATACAAAAAAGTTCAAACTACAGTGCTGGTTATGCTCTGCGGTTTCCGCGTTTTCTTGGAGTCAGAGCTGATAAATCGCTACAGGATGCAGACACCATTGAGAGAGTAGAGCAAATATATATTAAGCAGGGCACTGTCTAAAATTCGAGTGTTTTATCACCGCAGAGAGCGCCCGGGTACGTAAAGTTTTGGGACTGTTCCAATCATTGTTCAGGCTTTCTCATGATGAGGTTGTCAAATCAGAGGCGGTCAAATTACCCTGTGAATTTCGTGTTTCTAATTTAACTGGCCTTTCTGTTTTGTTGAAGTTTCTTTAGTTCAAACCTTAGAAAGCATGTATTGTGGGGGGGCCAACTGTCAAAATGATTATCACGGACGACCGCTATCGAAAATTTCGGGAAATGTGGGGGGATTTTTCAGTTACCTTTGGAAGTCAGGTTATGTACTCTTGCCTCAATACAGATGTTGTAATGGTGCGGCGAATACGACCTTATAACATGCTGTGATACCACCTCTATGCTACATCCAGATTTCACTGCATGCGTTTCTATCTCCTGTACACTTGCCTGGTATAATTTCTCTTCAGTTGTAATGTCATAGTAGTAAATAATGCCCTTATTTTTTATCACCCTTAATGCCTCATCAAGAAACTGGTCTGCACTGTGAGGAAGATTCATGATCAGATGGTTGGCGATATTGCA
This sequence comes from Methanosarcinales archaeon, assembly GCA_004212095.1. Lineage (GTDB taxonomy): Archaea > Halobacteriota > Methanosarcinia > Methanosarcinales > EX4572-44 > Argoarchaeum. The sequence continues at coordinate 13,241 of RXIJ01000045.1, forward strand.
TTCAAGTGGCAGCATCATCGAGTCTGCAATAACAGCACACACATTTTTCGTTTTATTTCTTTTAATGTTTTGTTTGAGATACCGCACTGCATTTCTATTTTTGTCTATTGCAATAACCGTCGTGTTCGGATTCTTTTTTGCAATGGGGATACTAAATGGCCCAATACCTGCAAACATATCTACAACCACTCCACCAACTACCTTGCCTGCTATTCGGTGATGCTCCGTAGCAAGTCTTGGTGTAAAATATACCTGTGCCACATCAAGTTCATAGACGAGTCCATACTCTTGATATTTCACTTTAGTTCTGCACTCTCCTTTGATGTGGGCAAGGATTCTGGTTCTAAACTCACCACTTACTGGCGCGATAGATTGAAACACGCCATGAATATTTTTTTGTGTTGAAAGAATCGCTTCTGCTTCGGCAGGTGGATTAGGTGAATTGGCAGGCAATATCGCAATATCACCTATCGCATCAAAAGAAGGAGTGTAGCCAAGAATATTTTTAATCGTTCTTCTTTGAGGCAGCTCTTCAAAGTCAAACGAATCAAGTCTGTGAGGGGGAAGAAGTGCGTCATCAGGGACATACACTAACGGTAAATATACACAGTGACCAGTACGATGTACCTTTGCATAACTATGCAGGAGATGTAATTCAATTAACCTTCGAATCGCAACCTCAGCATGTTTTGCAGATACTACAAGAGCTATCAGTTTCACAAAACCTAATCTTGATGTATTGCAAAGTATAAACTTTGCCGTTGTTCATGGTTGTAAAGTTATTGGGCGTTGGTATTGTTTCGACTTGATATATTCTAGGTAATTAGAGTTCTGGCATAACACCTGAGTAGGTTGACAGCCCCCTAAAATCGAAAAAGTTATAACAGATGAATATCACTTAAGAGTGATGTAGAAAAATGACCGAAGCCAAATCCTCGGCATCTACGCAATAAAAGCATTTAATATACCTATATTTCTTTTTTCGGTGATAGTATGCTGCAAATAAAAGATTTAACTGTGGAAGTGAATGGAAAAGAGATTTTAAGGGATTTAACCCTTAATATTGAATCGGGAGAAGTTCATGTACTGTTTGGACCAAATGGTTGTGGAAAAACAACACTACTGATGACGATTCTTGGCTATCCGGGTTACAAGGTTAAAAAAGGATGTATAATATTCAAAGAAATTGATATAACTCATTTGCCAACCAACGAACGTGTGAAACTTGGAATGGGTATGTCGTTCCAGCACCCCCCGGAAATACGGGGTGTAAAGCTCGGCGACATGGTGAAGATCACACTTGGAAAAGAAAAGAGAGAGGTGGATAAAGAGGTGATAGCACTCGCCAGAAGGCTCAACATTTCAACTGATTTTTTAAGCCGCGATGTAAATCTTGGTTTTTCAGGTGGAGAAGTCAAAAAGTCTGAGATACTGCAAATACTTGCACAATCACCAGAGTTTATCATGTTTGACGAGCCAGATTCTGGTGTGGATATCGAGAACATAGAACTTATTGGCAAAATCATCAGTGAGCTTCTTGATAGAAACAAGATGCCAAGCAAGAGAGATAGGGCTGGGCTTGTAATCACCCATAGCGGTTCTATCATGCAACACCTGAAAGCAGACCGTGCACATGTAATGATCGATGGACAGATGGCATGCTCTGGAATGCCTTATGAGATAACAAAGAATATCATGAAAAATGGCTTTGAAAAATGCGTTGAGTCGTGCAAGAATTGAGGATGGAATTTAAATGAACGATAACACCTTTTCAGATGAAGATATTGTAATTGAGAAATACACTACCGGAAAAGAGCACAAACCCCTAAAGTCGCTGGATAAATTTCCAGAGGAATACCGGGATGACATACTCGATGCCGGAATTGAACCAATGGGAAAAAATCGGGCCGGCTCATTTTTACAGCAAGACGACTCTGTTATCTATTCAAATGCAGAAGACAAAAGTCTGGAGATTATGGGCACTGCGGATGCCTTGAAGAAGTATGACTGGCTCAAAGACTATCTATGGAAAATGGTTAAGCCAGACATGGATAAATATACCGCCGATGTCGAATCAGAGCATGGACAAGGATACTTTATTCGGTCTAAGGCTGGTTCAAAGGTAACGGTTCCAGCACAGGCTTGTTTATTTATCACATCAGATAACGTCAGGCAGAATGTACACAACATTGTAATTGCAGAAGAGAATTCCGAACTTCATATCATTGCAGGATGTTCTGTTTCACATACGGTCAACTCTGCACTCCATCTTGGTGTTTCTGAGTTTTATGTAAAGAAGGGTGCAAAAATCACGTTCACTATGATACATAACTGGAGCAAGGGTATGGAAGTCAGGCCAAGAACCGCGGTGGTAGTAGAGGATGATGCCGTTTTTATTGATAACTATATCCTGATGACCCCGGTAAAATCGCTTCAAACGTATCCAACAGCCTATTGCGTTGGCAAAAATGCAAGAGCGACATTTCAGTCAATCGTGTATGCCACAGGAAACACAAAAGTCGATATGGGTGCAAGAGCAGTGCTTCAAGGCAACAACAGCAGGGCAGAGATATTATCAAGGGCGATTGCTACCGATCATGCGAAGATTATATCGCGCAGTGATATTATAGGGAAGGGGGCAAATGCAAAGGGACACATTGAATGTACCGGACTCTTGCTTTCTGATGATGCTGAAGTTGATTCGATTCCGGAGCTTAAGGCAATGTGTAAAGATCTCGAGCTTTCACACGAGGCTGCTGTCGGAAAGATTGCAGAAGAAGAGATTCAATACTTAATGGCAAGAGGTTTGAGTAAGGAGGAAGCTACTTCACTTATTATTCGCGGATTTTTAAATGTGGACATCACTGGACTTCCTGATGTACTTGCAAACGATATAAAGAAAATGCTTGATATGTGTCTGGAGAAGGTTGTGTGAGTTGTCTAAAACTTTCGGATGAAAGTTGGGAAATAAAATGGTAGCAGATCTTAAAATACTTCATCCAAGACCAAATGCGATTGCAGCAGCACTTTTTACCCTTCGAGACCTTGACGTTGACGTAGCAGTTATGCACGGTCCGCCGGGGTGTAACTACAAGCTTGCACGCATGCTCGAAGAAGAAGGCATGCATGTGGTAACCACTGCAATGGATGAGACAGACTACATCTTTGGTGCAGGAAACCGACTGACAGAGGTGCTCAAACAGGTACTATCCATGTTCAACCCAAAAAGCATTGGGGTTGTTGGCACCTGTGCAAGCATGATTATAGGAGAAAACCTGAAAAGTGCTGTTGGTGAGGTACATGCAGAAATTCCCATAATAGTCGTGGACATCCATGCAGGATACCATGATAATATTGTAGGCGTCATTAAAACACTGGAGGCGGCAAAAAATACAGGTTTAATCAGCGAACCTGAGCTTGACCGACAGAAACATCTCATGCAGGAAGCTTCAGCCCTCGAAAAAGAAAGGGGTGCAGCAAGCAGTGGCTACATCCAACCATCAAGAGGCGATACCAAGTATGCAGTGGCAAAACAGCTCATAAGCCTTATGAAAGAGGGAAAGAAGGGTGCAGTGGTACTAAACGCTAAAAAAGAAACTGTGTACATGTTTGCAGATGTGCTTCTTGCGGTAAATGAAGCAGCTTCAAAGTTTTGTATGGAGCTTATAAATATTGCAAACCTTGAAGAAGTGGGACTTCCAAGAATACAGCGTTATGCGCAGGATATAAAACGTGAGTTTGGAGAAAGGGGTGTGGTATTGCATCACCTCTGCGGTGGACTTGACGAATATGCCATAACAAACACCTGTGTGGAAAAGCTCATCGAAGGGCTGGACTACGTAGTAATAACAGGAATACCGCATGCAATCATACCGCCGGAACATGCAGAAGTGTTCTCCATTACAAATGGGCCGCGCCTAGTAGCACCATTGAAACAAGCAGGGCACCACCACGTGATCGTTGAAATCGACCTTCACCCAAAAACACTTGGCGTGCGAAGCATCGTGGAATCAGAGTTTGGTGAAACCGTAAGAGATTTAATACAAAAACAATAAGAAAGTATTTTTATCTCTAATTTAAAATGAAGACAACCGAAGAGAAATAATAAATATGCGGAAAATTGATATGAAAAAAAGACAAATCAATTTTATTGATGAACAGATTATCGATTGTTTAATATTCTTTACTCACTTCCTCTCAAAACTCACTTCCTCTCAAAATTCGCCGCCGACTGTATTCCTACCGACCTCGCTGACAAAGTCGCGCCCTACCTCGAACCAATGAATTACGACCGCCGGACTATATTTGAATGCAAAAACGAACTGGTCTGAGCATGAAATAAGAGAAAACGCAGGCGCTTGGGGAGATGAACATGGCGGTTATTGGGAAGGTGTACAAGCGGTTGAGTGAGGATAAGGGGGTGGGGGCGCATCTGGCAGCTACAGACAGGAGACGGAATGGATGGAGAAAGGATAATAAATAATATAGACAATAAAAAAGTTTACTTGAATCTGAATCCCAATGATTGGTCAGGTAGTTGTTTGGCTACGGAAAGTACTGTCCATCAGCTTTCTCCGTATATCGGAAAAATTAAATCAGTTTTTGCGAGGAAATTAATTACAACATACACAGAACCAGGAGATGTCATCTTAGATCCTTTTGCAGGCTCTGGTACAATGGCATTCGAATCACTAATTGCCGAAAGACATGCAATTGCAAATGATATGAATCCATATGCATTGATTTTAATTAAAGCAAAAATGTTTCCGCCTAATTCTTTAGAAGAGGCAATTGAAAAGGCTAAAGATTATATTTCTTCAAGTGAACAACAAATTGATAAAATTAATTTGAAAGAAGTGCCGGAGTGGGTTAAACAATTTTATCATCAAGATACGTTGAAAGAAATAATGTCACTTAGTCAATTACTGCGAGATAATGACGAGCATTTTTTACTCGCATGCCTTTTAGGAATTTTACACCATGAACGCCCTGGATTTTTGTCTTATCCAGCAAGTCATTTAGTTCCATATTTAAGAACAAAAAAATATCCTCCTGATGAATATCCAGAGATGTATGCTTACAGAGATGTAGAATCAAGATTGATTAAGAAAATAAAACGCGTTTATAGGCGTTTTCCTATAATTAATAGCACTCTACAAAAAACCTGTTTCGAAAAGGACGCAGAACAACTAATTCTTGCAAAAAATAGTATTGATGCTGTTATATCAAGCCCGCCTTATATGAACGCTTTAGATTATGCAAGAGATAACAGATTGAGGTTATGGCTTCTGGGGGAAACTGATTATAAGAAATATGACAATAAAAGTCCACGCAACATCGACGATTTCAAAGATTTGATGAAAAAGGTAATGAAAAATCTCTATCCCGCATTGAAAATTAATTCATGTTGTATTTTTGTTCTTGGGGATATAAACAGATCTAAAAAATCGATTAATACAGCATTATCTATCTTGGATATTGCAAATGATATGGGAGTTTTTAAATGTGAAGGATTCATTCAAGATAAAGTACCTACTTTCAGAAGAGCCAGAAAAGAGGG
>RXIJ01000007.1 GCA_004212095.1 Methanosarcinales archaeon
TATGTAAGGTCTAAATACATATATACATTTCAAGTTCAAGACGATCAACAACCGCAAATACTTCTACATCATTAAGAACGAGCGAATAAACGGCAAAGTAGTTCAAACAATCCGGAAATTCATAGGATCGGCGGACAAAGTTTACCAATTGCTCACATCGGTTAAACCAACACGAATCGCCTCGTACCCATTCGGAAAACCTGCCGCATTCATAAAAGCTGCTGAAGAAGTTGGTTTTTGACCGATAGTATGAACAAACACATCAAAGAAAGAAGATAGGCGGACTTACGCCAGCGCAATACCCGACTCTTAATAATAATCGGAAGATCAGAGCACGTTTTCAGTTGGAACATCCCTGACTATTACTTTAAAAGAAGTTCGCTTCAGTTCATCCGGAATCTCAAATATCAGCTATCAAGCCAGAATTTCCTAAATTGCATGGCTAAACTTGATTAAAATACTATACGTAAGACTGGACTTAATATATATCGCAAACTGATCGAAATAAGTCTAAAACCTTCGCGATTAATCTTTGATACTTTGGGGAGTTATGGTAGAATGCGGGTGGAAACACCATTAAAGCACATCCTGTAATCGTAAATTAGTATGAAAATGATTTCGTTGGCGTTATCAGGTATAATGACGCATCCGGACGTAAGAAGACGGTTGATTGGACTCATAACAGGGAGAATATCTTTGCAAAGATGGGTGATATCAGATCAAAGCTGAATCGCAGGAGAAAAGGGAGAAAAATAACTTTAGAGGGCTTGACTGACCAGGTTGTCGATGCTGTTCCAAAGCAGTAGAGGTTTGTTTGATTACAGCGCTTGCTATGGCTGATAGAGTTCTAAAACACGAATTTAAGCTGAACTGAATACTGCTCGTGTATCTGACGGATCTGACGCATGCGCCAGATTATGGAGATGTGTGCTGCGTGCAGTTAGAAAAGAGACTGGCAGCAAATGGCTAAAAAAACGGACGTTAATCCCGTTTATGCCGGAACACGTCTGGAAAGATGTTAATATTAAGACACACGTCTTTTTGTTGCGTTGTTGGGCTGTTGTTGTACAATTATTCGCTTTATCTGGTCAATGAGCCGGGTTTGCCGATAGAGCGATTGGCAAGTCATACGGATCAGATGAGGCTCGGATTGGTTTATGGCGGGGGAGCGAATGCAGATTTTGCGATTGAGGATATGAACAGGGAGACCGCGGAGGTGTTTTCCAGGCTGCAACTTAAGGGGTCTATCCCGGTTTAATTAAATTTTCGTTAGACCCTACAAATTTCGTAGCCGGTCGGATTGTTTTTGCGATATTTTATGAATTCCAGTGATAGACTTGAATAATCAGTAATCCACCATTCATCAATGTTCGACAGTGCCCCCCCCTCTATCACGGATTGATAGAGATGTGCAAAATACCTAACGCCAACATCCTAACGACGAGAGGGGGATTCGAACCCCCGAGATGCGAAGCATCACAGGATTAGCAATCCTGCGCCATACCGGGCTTGGCTATCTCGTCACACGTATAGCTCTCTATATACGAGTCTATATATGAATGTTTTCCATTCCTTCACCAGTCTATTCTTCCAGTCCTGCCAGTTGAATTGATTATGCACTCATCGCATCTTTTTTTATTACAGTACTGCTTGGAATAGACTACGATCAGTGCATGGTAGTTTTTGTACAGTTCAACATCGGCTGGGATGTGTTGTTCAAAGTGCTGTTGCAGTTGCTGGTAGTTGCCTTCAATCCCGATGCATTTGCATACTTGCCTGGTGTATGCATCGATTACAAAGCACAGCCTATCTGCTGCGTATAACAGGATGCTGTCTGCTGTTTCTCTACCCACTCCTTTTAGCTCTAACAATTCTCTTTGCAGATCTTTAAGTGGTTTTTTTGATATGTCATTGTTATTTTCTGTAAAGTATTTAGCTATGATTAACAGTCGCTCTGATTTTTGGTGGTAGAAACCAGTACATCGTATCTGCTCTTCGATTATCTGTTGATCTGTTGCGGTAAGCACGTGTGGGTGAAGTAGTTCTGCCTGCTTCAGGTTTGCTATGGCACGTTCAACGCTCTCCCATTTTGTTTGCTGTGTTAAAATTGCACCAACCGCAACCTCGAATGGTGTATCGGCAGGCCACCAGTTCTGGTTTCCAAATTTTAAAAAAAGCTTTTTATACAAATCCATCATACAAATTTGACTCCAAGCTCATGGAGATTATTTCGCCTGGCAAGGTTTATTAAAAAGGGTGTGAGTGATTCAATAATAGCAGCATTCTCAAGCCCGCCACCATCAAGTGGTCTGATGCCATTAATATCTTCAATCAGTTCTATCACCTTTTTTTTTGCTTCTTTATCGCTGCCGCATACTACCACATCGTAGTCGAGATGACTTTCAAGATTACAGAGCTTTCTGGCAGACAGATTATGAAAAGCAGCAACCACTCCAATAGCATCTGGCACCAGTTTTTTTAATTCTGCTGCAGCGCTACCATCATCCGGTTGGACATATTTCAGGTAAGAGTTTTGTTTTTCCATTGGAACCACCAGTGATACGATTACTTGGTTAGTTAAAAATGGGTGGATTGAGTCTACAAGACTTTTTAATGCTTTATAAGGAACTGCCACTATCACAATGTCTGCCGCTGCTACTGCTTTATCATTCTTCACTCCACTGATATTACAGGTCTTTGTTGTATTTTCAAGCAGGATTTGTTCATAACTCTCTTTCATCTGTTCTGCTTTTGATTGCTCTCTTGAACCTATAATTATTTCATGTTTGTATGCCCACCGAAGAGCTAATCCTTTACCAATGTTTCCAGTTCCACCAAGTATTGCAATTCTCATAATAGGTACTACTTGGCACCAAAATATAAGTATTTTTTTATCTCTGTACAAGACAAAATAAAAACAAAACCTTTATACGCCAAAAACGCTAACAAGCCCAGTGTCCATTAAGTACGGGGTATAGTGACTTCAGCTCTGCGCTCATTCTCATACATCCATAATTATACTGAAACATGGCACGAAAAAGAGAATCGGGAAACATAAGAGTACTATGAAAAAGCCATAGGAATTTCTCAGGAAATAAGGGACAAAGCTGGTGAAAGTACCTCGATCGGGAACATTGGCATCGCTTATAGACACGTAGTCGAAATAAAAAAAGCTATCGAATACTATGAAAAAACTTTAAATATTGCTCGGGAAATTGGTGACAAAACAAGTGAATGTGTATTGTCAAATAACATTGGAGAGAACTTTTTAGAGGCAAAGAAGTATAAAGAAGCTTTGGCATGTTTCATTGTGTCTAAAGATATATTTACCAAGCTAGAAAATCCAAATGTTGAACAATACGAATTAAACCTCAATAAATTAGAAAAGGAACTTGGCGAGAAAGCTTTTGAGAAACTTTTAACAAGGTAGCGCCAAGACCAAGGGAGATTATACATGAGATATTTTCGTAAGCAGACTCATTTTTAGAAATGTATATCTAAATCGCGTCAGTATCCTACTCCACAATTGTTATATTGGTTTCAGGCCTCTAATAGATGCACAAAAAAGCTCATCATTTTCAGTCATTATACCTCAGGTGCAATAGCAGTTTAACTTTAGTATTTTATACTTCTCAGCTCACAACCACCCTTTTCTGTTGAAGTATATCACCATACTTATTGACATAGTTGCCATTACCATTAAAATAAAGATATACCCATAAGGTAAGTAGAGTTCTGGCATGTTTAATGGCTTATCTGTTCCACCGCCCTGGAAATTCATGCCGTATATTCCAGTAACGAAGGTGAGAGGTATAAATATTGTTGCGATGATTGTCAGTACTTTCATTATTTCATTCATTTTATTAGCTAAGGACGAGTGATAAACCTCGAGTGCCTCACCAGCATTTGCTCGTATATTCTCTATTGAATCCAGCAGAGAAACGGTGTGGTCGTAAACATCCCTGAAGTAAATCCTGGTTTCAGGTTTAATGAGCAGTGTATCGCTTCTATTTAACTTGCTCACGGCATCCCGCTGCCCTCTGACGATGCTGTGGATATGTCTAACCTGCCGTATAAGTTGCCTGATCTTCTTCATACTTCGTCCAGTCGGGTTTTCGAGGATCTCTTCATCAATCTCATCTATTTTATCCTCAAAATCTTCTATAACCGTAATGTAATTATCAACAACACCGTCCAAGATCCTGTAAAGCAAAAAATCTTCTTTTCCCCTCAGTATAAATGGCTTTTTTCTTAGAATTTTCTCTTTTAACTCATCTATGGAGTTTAATCGCTTTTCATGAACTGTTATCAAAACATATTTGCTGACAAAAATGCTCAACTGTCTGGTTGAAATATCTCCTTCCACAACATTTATTGTCTTCGCAATGACGAATAGATACTCATCATAATCATCCACTTTGGGTCTTTCATCCATCTGTACACTATCTTCGATTGCTAAAGGATGGAATTCAAAGAGGTTTCTGAGTGGAGAAAGTTTTTTGATTGTCGGTTCAGTAATGTCTATCCAGAGCACAAAAGTTTCTTCTCGCAGTGCAGGAATCTCTTCGAGTGATTCCAATTCATATATCTGCTGCATCGCATCCGAATATTTAACCGCTGTAATCTTCATTTTCTATCATCAATGTTTTTTTCCGTTCCATATCCTGTAACAGCTTTATCCTTACAAACGCCAAGAAGTTTCTTTTTAGGAAGCGGCACAGGCGTAGTTAACATTAGGAATATCCAGAAGGGGCTTCCTGCATTTTCGATCACATCCCCATTTACTATCTTGTTCCGGTCCTCATTGTTTGACCTACATTCTATCATATTACTCGCATATATCAACTTGCCTGTATCAAGGCTGTCACATCATCTGGTGTTTCTGTAGGTTCAGGTGTTGTGGAAAATATGGTTATTAGAAATTTTTACTACATAAAAAAAGGTTCATTTGTAAAATAGCCAAATTTATCTTACCGTACATGGTTACTATCTTCTTTCAGAGATACTGGAAATTAAGAACGTGGTATAGGTTGATTGAAAACTTTGTTAGAACTGGGAATGAATGAAATTAAAAAAAATTATTAAGTTTTTCGGAGATACTGTTAAGTGTAAAACATATACAAAACGTTCTCTTGATTTAATACATACCCTGCTACAACCTGACTATGCTTCAACCAAAACATAACTTACCCCACACTCTATCCACGATTGTACCAATCTCTTGACCTCTTGTGATTTTTTTCCACAACAGCTCAAAACACATACAAAAACGTAAATATCATTAAAAACAGAAGAAAGTAAACACTGCTGATTGAATGGAGATATTGATGAAAATTACTATTATTTATGATAACGATGTTTACACCGAAGGTCTCGAATCTGACTGGGGTTTCTCCTGCCTCGTAGAATTGTACGGAAAAAAAATACTTTTTGATACAGGTGCAGAAAGCTCTATACTTCTTGATAATATGAAAAAACTCAACATAGATCCATCTATAATTGAAGAAATTTTTATTTCTCATTCCCATTGGGATCATACTGGCGGGCTTTCAGATTTTCTTGCAGTAAATCCAGTCAAAGTTTATATTCCTGCCTCATTTTCTAAACCACAGAGTGCAGGAGAAGTGGTTAAAGTAAAAGAGCCACTTAAAATACATGAGAACATTTTCTCAACTGGTGAACTCGGGGACATAGAACAATCCCTCGTGGTTAAAACAGAACATGGAGTGGTTGTGATTGCAGGTTGTTCACATCCCGGTGTCAGGGAAATCCTTAAAAAAGCATCACATTTTGGAAAAGTTTATGCACTTATCGGTGGGCTGCACGCATTCAAAGAGTTTAGTCTGCTTAGAGATTTAGCATTAATCTGCCCAACCCACTGCACCCGGTTCAAATCAGAAATAGAGTCAATGTATCCTGATAAGTGTGTCAAAGGGGGTGTGGGTAAAGTGATTCAAATATAATAGGCGTTTTAAGCTGATGTAAATTGAATTGACACCTGCATAACTTCGTTATGCAGAAAATAACCAGTAACTCTTGGTAACCAATGTACCAGTAACTGCACACAACGTGGGTGGAAGTAACTTTCGATTACACAGTAATCAAGCTGTGCTAATCTTGTGGTTAGGTAACTAACAAATAATGATTTACCCGGAACTGTTAACACAGATTTGTACTTGCCAGAATACTGTGCGATCAACATCCTTAACCTGTATCTGAAATCAAAGAGATCTGAAACCAGGTGAGTCAAAACCAAAGCACCGGGGGATTGACAGCCCCACAACTGATGGCGTGATTGACTACGACCATCAATCGGCAGTCCGAATGATTCACTCAGCGAAGTGCCGTGTTGATAACAAACGCCTTGATACGCATACCTTGCTGCGAGAGCTCATCAGCTTGGACGTTGACTTTTATTCGTTCTTCGTCGATGCTGATTTTTGGGGCATATTCTTTTCTGTAGTCCTTACTATCCCATTGGTCGCAATTGAACCAGCCGACAAGGTACATGCCATGCTGGCAGGGGTTATCCCTCAGATATCGGTCAACAAGCTGTGTTTCCATTGCAGTATTCAGTTCCTTGTGCCAGCACCCCTTCACCTCGATGATAACAGATACAGAGTCGTGATTTTTCCCGTTTGAGTCTCGTACAACAGCGTCTACGTGGATATCTGTACGCTCCCAGCGGTGAATTTCCACCTCACGGTTGCTGATAACACCCCTCTTCTTGAGATCCTTGTCGAAATGTCTCTTTACGTACTCTGAGAAATCATTTTCACCGATTGGCTTGTATAGGTTGTTATTAGTGCGATCCCAGATGTCTCTTGCAGCAGGCGTCTCGCCTTGCAACTTCTCTTCTAATCGCTTCAACGATTCAATTAACACGTCAAGAAGTTGATCGCCGCTCCGAACCAAACATTTCTGTGAATCGCCCGCCATCTCCAGAATATCTTCCGGATGAGGTGGCATCCATGTGCAACGACGGGTATTGTTCTGGGCTTTCCACAGCGTCCACTTAAGCCAGTCCATTTCTGGTAATTCGTGAGAAATCCGCTGAATAGCCTCACACGCCGGATGGGTTCCACGTTCTTGGAGATGAGGTAAAATAGAGTTCCTCCAGTTGGTGACATGATCCCTCGGCTCTACGG
>RXIJ01000008.1 GCA_004212095.1 Methanosarcinales archaeon
GGATTTTTGGATAGAATTTCACAAAACCGCTATTATAAGTTAGCGTCACAAACTCAACAATACCGATTTACCACAACTTACTGAGTAAGTACAGCGTGCTGGCACAAGTTGTACTTCCAAAAGGCATTTATGGTATTGTAGTATTGTGTTTTGTACCACTCCGGATGTGGTTGTTATGAAAAGATATGATTGTGTAATTTGGTTTCGTACTGGTTTGCTAACGAGGATTATCGCAGGCATTGGCGCGATGAGGGGCTTATCGTGGAATGGCATTTAGTGGGGTAAAGGAGAATAGAATGAAGAGAATTGAATTTCACAACAGGAAAAGGAGATAAAAGAGATAAGGGATATCTTAGATGTCGAACCATCCCTGATCAAGAGTACGTGGTTCTGCACAACGAAGTTGTGCAGTTGTCATTCATTAAAAACGTGCACTGAGGATGCCTTAAAGGTAATACACACGAGCATACCTTCCTTTAGTTTCATGTCATCAAATGACTGCTTTGTAACAACAACCACAAATGGAATGCCAACATCAACCACAATCCTGGCAATCATCCCTTCGTCCACGATACTCTTTATTTCCCCTTTGAATGAGTTTCTTGCACTCGATACAATTTGTTTTGTTGAGATAAATATATCCTCCGGTCTAATGGATGCGTGAACGTGTCCGTGTGCAAGCGTAGCAGAAGTAATCGTTATGCCGTTGACATTGATTCGTGCGATACTGTCTTCAAGAAGTGATTCTCCCTGAAACAGGTTACTAACACCAAGAAAGTCAGCAACAAACCTTGAATTGGGTTTTCTAAATACTTCGTTTGGACTACCTACCTGTATAATCTTTCCGGAACACATCACTGCCATACGGTTTCCAAGCAAGAAAGCCTCCTCGAAACTGTGAGTTACATGAATAATTGTGGTTTTTGTGATTGACTGTATGTTTCTAAGCTTTGTGCGAAGTTTTTTCGTTGTTTGAGGATCAAGCGCACTCAGAGGCTCATCCAATAAGAGAACGTCTGGCTTCATAATCAGTGCTCTTGCTACTGCAACTCGCTGCTGCTCACCACCACTTAATGTGTTAGGGTAACGATGAAGCAGATGAGAGACACTCATCATATCTGCAAGTTCGTCCACGTCATGCTTGATTTTTGTTTTCGCCACCTTTTCTATCTTTGGACCAAAGCCGATATTCTCTTCCACTGTTAAAAAGGGAAACAATGTGTAATCCTGATAGACCATGCCAATATTTCTCTCTTTTGGCGGAATATTAGTGATTTCTACATTATTAAGGAATATTCTGCCGCCGTTTGGGCAGTAAATGCCTGCTATTGTCTCGAGAAGTATTGTTTTTCCTGCGCCGGTTGGGCCTAATATAACAAAATATTCTCCATCGTTTATCCTGAGACTTACATCCTGCAGGAAGAATTCCCCAAGGTCCTTTGATATATTTTCAATTAGCATCATTTTTATAACTCCTTTTATACAAATACTTCATTTTACTTACTATTTAGAATACACGTGCAAATCCGCCATATTTTTCAAAAACAAACAAAGATACAAGCGATATAACAATCAGGATTGTTGCAGATGCGATAGCTAAATTGAGCTCTCCACACGACATGTTCAGGTACAATGAAATAGGCAGTGTCTCTGTTTTCATTCTTGTTGCCCCTGCAAGCATTAATGCAGCTCCAAACTCGCCTATTCCTTTTGACCATGTTATAATAGAACCGGCGAGGAGTCCATTCTTTGACATTGGTAGTGTTACATGCCAGAATGCCTGCACCTTGCTGCAACCAAGTGTTTCAGCTATGTATTCATATCTTGGATTGATGCCCTGGAATGTTCCACGCAGTATTCTGAACATGAATGGCACATTGACAAAAAATTGTGCAATAATAATTCCAAGTGGGGTGAATACGAAAACAAGTCCTGCTTCTGCAAGACCTTTGCCAAATGGTGTTGTACCAAATAAAAGCAGCAAGCCCACACCTGCAACCAGCGGAGGCAGGGCAAGTGGCACATCCAGAATCGTATTAACAAGACTCTTTCCAAAGAAGTCGTATCGAGCAAGCGCATAAGCTGCAGGTATTGAAATTGCGATGCACATGGCTGTTGAGATAACTGCTGTTGTTAAACTCAATTTTATTGCAAATTGTATCTCCTTTGAGAGAAGACTTGTTATTAGGGCTTGTAGTGTCGTATGCGTTACAACGCATATAAGGAGAACTGATATAAAAAGAGCAAGAAATACACTTGACAGAATGGTAATTGTCTTGATTGTTGAGTCTTTCAATTTAAAACATCGCCATACTTTTATTTACTTCTATGCTTTCCTGGCTCCCCTCTTGCCATATCAATATTGGGGTTGTTGAGCCACCCGGTTTTTGCATTATCTCTATGGTCAAAGAACGGGATGAAAGGTTTTAAATCAAGCAGCGGAGTTCCGTCTAAAATATCAACTTCACTGATTTCCAGTATGTTTCCTTTCACGTTCTCTAATTTTACAATAGAAAGTCCAACAGGGTTTGGCCTATTGAAATGCCTTATTGAGAAAATCCCATGCGTTTCATCATCTAAAAAAGGTGTTGAAATCAAAGAATTGCCGTCAGAGCGATGGAAATGGTAAATGAGGATGAGGTGAGAAAATCCCTCGACATCTTCCAGTCCATCGGCATATTGTTTGAATATCTCTATTTCTCCTCTCGCATCCTTTGCAAAAACACCCTGTATCGGTGCATCTTTTTTGTCATGAAACCCTGTGTGTATAATTCCAACAGGACTGTATACTATTTTATCCATCATTTATTTTTTCATCTCAGTTACTCTTTACCGAACTATTCGTATTTTGGATTGGGATATGCTGTAAAACCATGTTTTTCAAATACAGCTTTTCCTTCATCAGAGGTAACGAAATCAACGAACGTTTTTGCGTATTCTTTATTTTCAGAGAATGTAAGCGCGCCTACTGGAATCACTTTTATAAGATTCTGCTCAGTTGGTATCTCGATAACATCTGTCTCATTCTCAGCCCCAATCAGAGATGCTTGCCATATTATTGATGCGTCAGTTGTGCCCATGCACGTATAAACCACTAGTTCATTCACTGTTGCAGCACGGGCAGCGACCTTTGCATTCACAGAATCAAAAATCTCATTCTTCTCCAGTATTTTGTCCCCAATCTTGCCAATTGCCGCTGCTTTTGAGTCTCCAAGAACAACTTTTACCTCTGGTTTGGTAAGATCATTCAAACAGGTTACACCTGCCGGATTTCCTTTTGGAACTGCTATCACCGGCACATGATATGCTATGTTCTGTTCATAGTCAACAAAACCTTTCTCCCTTGCTGCATCGATATACATCGTTGCACCTGGCATGTAGGCATCGCCTGTTTTCGTTAATTCGATCTGGCTTAAGAGCGTGTTAGAACCACCATAGTTGTAGTTCACAGAAACGCCATGTTTTTGCTCAAACAGGATTCCAATTTCGTCCATTGGTTTTCTCATCCCTGCGCCTGAATAGACCATGAGTGAAGGAAGATCATCTGCTACCAAGCTTCCCAACCCATCAGGCAACGCACCATCCCCAACTGCTGGCACAATCGGCGGCTGTCCAAAGTTCTCAAAGATAGCCTGTCCATCAGCGCTTATCACAAACTTCACAAACTCAAGCCCAAGCTCAGGGTGCGGTGCATTCGTCGGAACGGTTATGCCGTAGACAATCGGTTTTGCAGTCTTTTTCTTTCCGTCAACGGTCTCAAGCTGGACTTTCCCATAATCATCTGTAAACTCCACACTGCTAAGATCTATCTCTGCCGGCAGGTCCACAAAGCTCAATTCGTGCTGTACTGCAACGCTTCTATAGATGAAATAATAGTCAAGTCCACCTATTTCAACGAGTGCCGTGAGATCAGTCTCTTTCGGTTTTATCGTTACCTTATCGGTATTTGGTGCCAGATTCTCAGGAGATTTTATCAGATATGTGCTATTCTCCTCGCTTATCGTGATTGCGGTATTATTCAGGATTAGATCATCGAAGAGACCATCCTCATCATAAAATAGTTCTGAAAGCTTACATACCATCACTGCTCTGTATCCGCATGGATCAAGATTCGGATTTGAGAAACCAAAAGTTACGCCGTCTCTCCGGATGATCTTATACCAGTTCTCAGGCGTAATCTCATCTACATATTTACCCTTCTCTTCATTATATGCAAGAACGATGTCGTTTGTTGCAAACGTAACATACCAGTCTGCATAACCAGGATACATCATATCCGGGATGAGCGTGTAATCCGCAGATGCAACAACGTCACCCATTTTCCCAACATCAGTCACCTGTCTTATCGCTGCCACACTACCATACGCTGCCCTCTGCACATCTACATCCGGATGGATAGCCTCAAATTGACTCTCCACCTCTTCAAAAGGAACAGCGAGGCTTCCTGCATGGAAAATTTTTAATTTGATTTCTTCAGACGGTGCTTCGGTTGTGTTAGCATCATCGGCTGGTGGTTGTACACAGCCGGAGATTGCTGCAATCAATACTGCAAAGAGAACAATTTTAATAAAGTTTTTATTCACATTTTTCACCTGTTTTATCAATTATATACTTTTGAGAATTCCTTATGTCAACACAGACATAATCTAATGATTTATAAAGATTGCGAAAATGGGTAGGGGTTGTAAAGTTATTGGGTGTTGGCATTGTTCCGACCTGGTTGTGTATTTAGGTATAATGTCTGCTGTTCTTAGGTTTGAACAGACGAAAGGAATTAGAGTTCTGGCATAACACCCGGAGAGTTTACAGCCTCAAAAAAGAATAACATTTATAGGAAAACAACTTAACAGGTGCTCTGGTGAATGTATTATGACTATCAGTGAGATTCAGGTTACAAAGACTATCCTGAGAGAATTTTTTGAAGATTTTATGGAGAATATCATTGAAAGTGATGTAGTGGTTGTCGGAGCAGGACCCTGTGGTATTGCAGCAGCTACGTATGCGGCTGAAGAAGGATATAAAACAGTTCTTATCGAGAGAAATTTTCATGCAGGTGGAGGTATGTGGCAAGGGGGATTCTTAATGCCAAAAAATATTATCTGTGAACCTGCAAACATCCTGCTCGAGGAATGGGGTGTGAAACTCAAAAAAGCAGAAGATGATTTATATGTCTGCGATTCCTTTGAGATGGTATCAAAAATGCTTGCAGCAGCTTCCAGTGCAGGCGTTAAACTGCTAAACTCGGTGCATGTTGAAGACATCATTCTTAAAAATGATCGTGTCGAAGGTGTCGTTATCCAATGGTTCCCTGCAACCAAAATGCCTTTAGATATGAATTTCGCTGACCCTATTGCTATTAAAACAAAAGTGGTAATCGATGCAACAGGGCATGGTTCTGTGTTGGTCTCACGGCTCGCGGAACAACGGCCAGAAATTAAAAAACCGGTAGGTTGTGGTTCAATGTGGGTTGACCGGGCGGAACAAGAAACAGTAGAACTTACCCACGAAATATACCCAGGTCTTATTGTCGCAGGCATGGCAGCAACCTCTACTTACGGTGCTCCACGCATGGGACCAGTTTTCAGTGGCATGCTGCTCGGAGGCAAAAAAGCAGCAGAATTTGCTCATGAGAAAATCAGTGAGATAACAGAAGAAAAAGTGCGTATCAAAGACTAATTCCTATAATTATCAGGTTTTTTTGGTGATAAACCTGTAAAAGATAAAAACCCTATAATATGTTTCGTTTGTACTTGTTTCGAGCCAAACAGGTACAATGATTCATTGATGATTTGTTCGATCTTTTTTTGTTAGCTTTGTGGATATCAAGACCCCGAAAACCGAGATTATAAATGCACCAATGACTGTTAGAGCCAGCATCTGCTGTCCGGCACTTTTGTCAATAGCAAACTCATCAATCGTTGAGCTTATTGAAAGAATATATTTGCTTGCACCCCAGAATAACAATCCGGTTGCGACAGTGAAAAATATATGTGTCCATGCAAATGCGAAACTTTCTTTTGAAAGATACAGGTCAACAATCTTACCAAGCTGCAGTGAAAGCGCAGCAGAGACGTACCACCAGATCGAAGAGTTGATAAAAATCATGAGCAGTATGATATAACCATAGGTGAACGTCTCATGATTATAACACCCCCAGAAACCGACTGCACCCTGGACTGTTGCGATTACAAATAGTATGACCGAAGCTGTACCAGCAGTGAATGCAATTTTTCCACCAGTGAGAGATTGTTTCATTGAAGCATTGAAATTGCTCCATGGTTCGTCCAGTCCAAAACTGCGATAGAGCATGTAAGTACCAATGGCTCCGGTAATGGCAATCACCGCACCCTCGGGATAGCCAATTAACAGGAAAATAGCGTACAGTAAACTTGCAATTCCGATGGGAACAAAAAATACATGATTGATTTTTGGATCTTCGATGGCTTTTTTTAGTATGTAAAAAGTACTCTCAAGCTTTGCACTCTGGCGCACTACAACCCGTTTCACAGCATCCACTTTAATCCGTGATTGCACAACTGGCATTAAACTTTCATCCTCTGCACCATCTGAGACAACGATAACATGATTAGCTTGCAACTGCTCAATTATATGATCAAGTTGGGATGCAATTTTTCCATCAGAAATTATCCCAACATTCTTATCACCAGCAATAGAGACAATCTCGGCTGGTTCTTGCATAGTGACCTCATCATAAAGCTTGATTCCTCCAAAGATTGTGTTAGCATCAGAATCCTCCGGGTCAGAAAGAAGGAGTTTTGTGGCAGCATCTATATTGGCTTCACGTCCAACGACAGGCGAGGTGACACCTGCTTTTACACCAAGATCGTCGTCCCGGTCGATGCACAGAATAAGCTTTGTCATGGAATAGTCCCGATTGCTAATCGTACAGCACACTATAAAAATCATACCATAAGACCTGCAAAGCTGCGCTTTGCAGAGGTTAATCTAACAACTGCACAACTTCGTTGTGCAGAAAATAACTATCAACTGCACAATTCTTGATTGCGTTAGCAATCGAGTGCAGAAATACCAGTAACTTCCAATTCTCGATTGCAGGAAGCACTGCAAAGCTGTGCTTTCGTAGAACTGCATACTCCGTACGCAGAAAATAACTC
>RXIJ01000009.1 GCA_004212095.1 Methanosarcinales archaeon
AATTATTAGCGTTTTTGGCGTATAGGGGTTTCGTTTTATTTGTCCTGTGTAGAGATATCCTCTCGTTGTTTTCTGCACAACGAATTTGTGCAGTTGTTAGTATTATCTCTGTACACGAAGTGTACGGATCGCAAGGTTTATGAATTTTTCAGATAATTGTTGTTGTATAATGAGATCTGTTTTTCTATTGAGTCTACTGTTTTGTTTGTTAGTGATGCAGGCAGGTGCCGTTTCTCTTGAAGATGGTGTGAAAATCCCGCTTGTTGCTGATTATATCAGCAGCGACAGCGAAAGAGGTGTGTTTTTAAGCGCTCTTGTTGCTGTAGAAAATGGTAGCGGGCATGTGTTTGTAGATACAAGCCCGTATGCACAGGTGGATTTGCAAGGTTCTGCACGTCTCGCTGCAATGGTTGCATCTGATATTACGTCTCTTGATCAAACACAATACGACTTCTATTATGTGATTGCTGTCCCCTCCCCAATCATCGGAGGCCCCTCTGCTGGTGCAGCAATAACAGTAGCAACGGTTGCTGCGATTAACAACTGGTCAATCAAGGATGGGGTGGCGATGACTGGTACGATCAGTCCCGACAATTCCATTGGTCCTGTTGGGGGAATCAAGGCCAAGCTTGATGCTGCTTCAGAAAATAATATTACGCTCTTTTTAATTCCGGAAGGGCAGCGCAAGTTCACGGTTTCGAAAAAAAACGAGAAGAGTGGACCTGGTTTTGTTTTTATAGAGGAAAAGACCGTGGTTGTTGACCTTGTAGAAGAAGGCAGGAAGCTTGGTGTTGAGGTGCAGGAAGTCGCTGATATTTATGATGCCATTTATTTATTAACTGGGCATACTGTTAACGTTGGGCATATTGATGGTGAAGTGATTAGCGGCGATTACGTTAAATTACTTGAACCGCTTGCTGCTTCATTAAAGGTAGAAGCTTTGAATATGTATGGCGAGACTGAAAAAATAGCAGCAAAAGATGACACGCTCAAAAATGCAGACGATACAATAAAACATGCAGATGAGATGTATGATGATGGAAACTACTACGCTGCAACATCCTTATATTTTAATGCGATGGTAGCGCTTAGAGGCATTTCTTGGCATAAAGAATATGATCAAGCTGACAACAAGACTGCATTCGCAATAGATATACACAATATGGTTGCAAGGCAGATTAATGCTTCAGAAAAAGACATAGAGCAGTATAAAAAATCAGGAGTGCGAGATCCTGAGACGATTGGAGCTGCAGAGTCAAGAGTTACACGTGCACGACAGTTGTTGCACCATGCAGACGCCGCGAGTCCAGTAGAATATGTAAGCACTCTTGCATTTTCCAATGAGCGGGCTCGTACAGCACAGTGGTGGCTTACATTAACCAGTTCCGATGTAGTTGTGCCAGAGGAAGAACTGCGTAACCGTGCTGCATGGTACTTAGCACAGGCACAGTCTGTGACTACTTATGCACACACACTGATCAGTGAATCTAATTTTCATGAAACCATGCACTGGGGTGCTGACGAGGACTTAACTAATGCTAATATACAGTTTGAAAGAGGGTACTATTCAGGGTCTCTCTTTGATTCTATTCATGCCATAGTGAGTGCAAGTACGATTATCGGGATGATGAGTTCCGGGGATCGGGATGAACGCGTACAAAAAAGTGAGCAGGGGGCTAAAAATGCCATTCTGGAGGCACAGCAAAAAGGTGTTAAGCCGACACTTGCCATAAGTGCTTATGAATACGGAAACACACTTGCAGACCCTGATGGAAGACTTACCCAGTACAATTATGCTAAATCCATAGCAAAGACCTCGATGGTGCTGAATTCAAAAGGCATTAAGACAGTAAATAATACCAATTACAATATTACAATGGTTGTTCATCAAAGCATGAATAAAACGATTGACCCTGAAAAACAGGTTCAAAAACAAGAGACGTACGTGTCCCTGCTTTACAAAAAAATTCCATGTTTTAGCTGTGTTGGAGCTATTTCAGGTATTATTATCGTGTTTCTACTGTTAAGATTCAAACCACGACATCTCTGAAAAACAGTAATACAGCTCAATCCATCAACTTTTCTAACCAAACCAAATCCATGCAATCACAAAAAACCAAATAAAAATTTCAGGTCTGCTTAAAAACACATTTTCTCAGGATAAAAACCAAAGAAACCTCAACAAAAATAGCCATCAAGTTGGAAACGCGAAATTTTAGAGGTAATTTGGAAGCCTTCGATCTCACAACCATTTTATACCATAAGTTTATTAGACTTGTAAGTATAACACACAAAGTGTGATTAACTACATTACAATGATAATAGTTTAATAATGTAGTTTAGCAAAGTTCACCGAAAACATAATGAAGATAGTTAAACATTGATATTCATCACTTTCCTGACTTCAATTAAAAGATGTGTCGGATAAAGCACATTATAGTAATAATAGATTAATAAATGCGATAAGGAACATGGTTGGCTATGTATTTAGTTATCAGTTGACCCTAGTGACAATAGTTTGTTGAATTAACAGCAGGTTGTGAATATATATTTTTATACTATTTTCTTAATGTACTGAATTAGAAACCGCTTCAGGAGCGATTTATCATGCAAAATACAGATACAACAAAATATATAATTCATGCAAAAATAAAGGTTGATGGGGTTGTCGAACGTCCTGATGTTGTAGGAGCCATTTTTGGACAGACAGAAGGACTACTTGGAGACGATCTCGATCTGAGAGAACTTCAAAAAAGCGGACGCATGGGACGGATTGACGTTAATATTAAATCAAGCGTTGGCAAATCTACTGGCACAATTAGTATCCCCTCAAGTCTGGATAAGATTGAAACATCAGTTCTCGCAGCATCCCTTGAAACCATTGATCGGATAGGACCATGCGTATCTACCACAAGCATCTCACGGGTAGAAGACGTTAGATCCTCAAAGAGAAAACATGTCATTGACCGTGCTAAGGCTATTGTAATAGACCTTTTTGATGAAAACGTGCTCGAAAGTCAGGAAATTATCGAGAGAGTAAAACAAGCTGTGAGAATTGGAGATATAATCTTTTATGGAAAAGAAAACATTCCGGCAGGACCTAATATACAGAATTCTGACGCCATCATTGTTGTCGAAGGACGGGCAGATGTCACAACACTTCTTAAGTACGGCATCAAAAACGCCATAGCAGTTGGCGGCACAAACGTTCCACAATCGGTTGCTGATCTGTGCAAAAAGAAAACAGTCACAGCATTCACAGATGGGGACAGGGGCGGGGAATTAATTATAAAAGAACTCCTACAAGTTACAGATATTGATTTTATATCACGTGCACCTGATGGTAAAATGGTAGAGGATCTCACTCAAAAGGAAATAATAAAAGCACTCCACCAGAAGATTCCAATAGACCAAGCTATGAGTCATTATCAGGTAGAGGAGCGAAAATCGGGATATGCGAATGGACCTGTAAAACGCAAAACATCTGATAGTTTAAAACGGGTGCAGATTAGAGATCATAGGCCAAAAAAGGAAGAGACTGTAGAAGAAAAAAGTGAAGAAATGGAATCTGCTAAACCAAAAATAGAGCCTGTTAAACAAAAGACAGAATCTGTTAAACCAGATATCAATCAGTTCCAGTCACACATAGATAACATTTCCGGAAGCTTTACTGCACGACTGATCGATGAAAAAAACCGTGTGCTAAAAGAGGTGCCCGTGCGAGACCTTGCAAATGAGTTGAAAGATGCGAAAAACACAGTAAAGACCGTTGTCTTTGATGGAGTGATAACGCAAAGGCTTGTTGACATTGCTTTTGAACGCGGTATTGAAAATCTGGTTGGAATAAAAAAAGGCAGTATTACAAAGATTCCTGCTTCACTGCATGTGCATGCCATATCAAACTGAACATGTATAGCGTATTTTAGTGACAAAAAATGTTTGACAGTCTTAAAAACAAACTTGATGGATTCAAAGAATCGATAGATGAGATACTAAAAAAAAAAGAAAAGGAAACCAGTAACGTTAAATTTCGAAACAAAGTCAAATCGCTCGTAGTAGATCGCGAGTTAATAATCGACGAAAAAAGCATAGAAAAGCCACTGTGGGGCCTTGAGATAGCACTGCTTGAAAGCGATGTTGCAATCGATGTTGCAGACGAAATTACCGCAACCATAAAAACAAATCTTATTGGAAGCAAACGCAAACTTCAACAAAAATCCAAAAATGTCGTAGAACAGGCAATGGAAGATGCACTACTAAAAGTAGTATCAGTAAACCAACTCAATTTTGATGAAATCATATCAAAAGCAAAAAAACCAGTGCATATCGTATTCACTGGAGTCAATGGAACAGGCAAGACTACAACCATAGCAAAGATCGCAAACAGGCTTAAAAAACAGAACTATTCGGTGGTTATTGCAGCAGGCGACACGTTCAGGGCAGGTGCCATAGATCAGATAGAACTCCATGCAAACAAGCTTGGGTTGAAACTGATCAAACACCAGGAAGGGGCAGACCCGGCAGCAGTCGTGTTCGACTCGATAGAATATGCAAAAGCAAGACACATAGACGTGGTCTTATCAGATACAGCTGGACGGATGCATACAAACATCAATCTGATGGATCAGCTTAAAAAAATCTGCCGCGTAGCTCCACCAGATTTTGTGATATTTGTCGATGAAGCAGTGGCAGGCAATGATGCGGTCGAACGTGCCACATTATTCAACACAACAGTTCCTTTTGATGGCTGTATTCTTAGCAAAACCGATGCAGATTCCAAGGGTGGTGCAGCCATATCAATTGCTCATACCACAGGCAAACCAATCCTGTTTCTTGGTGTGGGACAGGAATATGATGATCTCATAACATTTGATCCACACTGGTTGGTTGATCGACTGCTAAACTAACAATATTTATATATAACATATGACCAAAATGGCTATAATTATGCTTACCAGGTGTGTCAAATGAATCATGATTACGGCATCATTGAAGATATTGGGATCAAAGATATTGTATTCTCAATAATAATGATATTGTCAGTTGTAGTAATAACCAACCGTTGGTTATCCAGGTTTGGGGAAAGTGATACTGTGATCATTGCAGCATCAATAATCCTTGTAGGCGCACTTGCAGCTTTAATATTATCAATCGAATTACATCTAAGACGCATCGAGAAGCTCGTAGAATCAGGGGATCACACTCTTGCAAGCAGTATACAGGATGTAGAAGATTCAATGGACAAAAAACTCACTTCTACGATGCAGAACACCAACAATAAAATCACAGAACTCTCTAAAAGATTATACCGGTAAGATTTCATAAATTTTATAAACCCTGGTGCAGTTGGGGTGTAATATGAGTGAAGCACTGGCAAAGCCGTCTTCTTTCGAGACTGAACAATCAAGAGATGTGCTGAGCCTTCTTGAAGAAGTAGAAATACTGAAAGTGCAAAATGAAGAACTGCGTTCGAAGCTTTTGGATATAACTATTGAGAATGGCAAGTATCTTCAAGCCATCAACAAATTCCAGGAACAGGTAGATAATCTAAGCCGTCCGCCACTTTTTATTGCAACTGTGATAGATATTGTAAACGGTATGGCAGTCTTACGTCAACACGGCAGCAACCAGGAGATTTTAACCTATATGCCAAAAGATGTTACAATTGATATAGGCTCGCGTGTTGCAGTCAACAACAACCTCTCCACAATCAGTGTGCTGTCAAAGTCTGTTGATGTTCGTGCACGAATAATGGAACTGGTGGATGTACCAGAAGTAGATTATGACGTGATCGGGGGACTGAAAAAACAAATAGAAGAGGTGGTGGAGACAATAGAACTGCCACTGACGCAACCAGAACTATTCAAGGAAATTGGAATTGATCCCCCCAGTGCCGTTCTTCTCCATGGTCCGCCAGGCACTGGTAAAACTCTCATAGCCAAGGCAGTAGCACACCGGACCCATGCAACCTTCCTGTGTTTAAGCGGCACAGAACTGGTGCAGAAATACATAGGCGAAGGTGCACGGTTGGTGCGTGATTTATTCCAGATGGCAAGAGACAAAACTCCAAGCATCGTATTCATTGACGAAATCGATTCGGTTGCAAGCATGCGAAGCTATGACGGTTCAACCGGTTCAGCAGAAGTAAACCGCACAATGATACAACTGCTTGCAGAGATTGACGGGTTCAGACTTCGGGAGGGCGTAAAAATAATAGCGGCAACTAATAGAATAGACCTCCTTGACCCGGCAATTCTGCGTCCAGGACGATTTGATCGTATTATCGAAACACCACTACCAGACGAGACTGCACGAGAGGAAATATTCAAAATACACACCCGCAAAATAAAACTTGAACAAATTGACTTTAAAAAACTTGCAAAGATAACTGCAGGTTTAAGCGGTGCAGATATAAAAGCAATGGTCACTGAAGCAGGTATGTTTGCATTACGACACGGTGGAAAAAAGGTCGCCATGAGTGACATACGAAAAGCTCAGAAAAAACTAATTGAGCTAAAGAAAAAAGATCCAAACCAGATGTTTGCATAAAAAAAACATCGGGTCTTTGTATACCCTCACATCGCAGTGACCAGAACCCTGGAAATTTTTTGATATTCGGTATTTTGCGGTGGTATTTCGACTATCAACAAAATTCTTTCAGCGAGGGGAATTCGCATCTTAACTGGCGAGATTTCCAACCTGTGTGAGGAGTTTATGCTAAGGTTTTACGCCATTCATAAAAGACATATACCTCAAATAAAATTCCTTTCTGAAAAACGAGGTGGTGTAATGATTCATCTGGACTAAACCGGAGAGGCAGGTAACGAAATCGTGTTTATGGCAAAATAAGGTGAAACCGGGATCACTGTGGATGCCGGGATTATCCCAACGGAAAGTAAAAAGTACGTAAAGGCATTTCTGCAAGCGATAAACTCATTATACGGGGCTCCAATCGTTATCGTTAGAGATATGAGCAAACAAATTCGTGATGCTGCAACCTAGATTTTTCCATGGGTGAAACAGCAAATATGTCACTACCATTTCGTTAAAAACCTTGGAAAACTTATCTCCAAAGAGAGATACGCCGCATTCCGAAAAAACGTTGTGGGAATGCGAATTCTA
>RXIJ01000010.1 GCA_004212095.1 Methanosarcinales archaeon
TAGTAAAAATCAAATTTTCACACTTGCATCCTTCATCATCAAGCATCGGTTCCCTCTTTATACTCAACATTGAGTAACTTTAAATTTAAGATTTTTTTCAACTCATCAAAGAGGAGCATAACCTTAACAATACTTCCGTTCCAGTGAAGAGTTTTTTTCACATCACTATCGGTTAGTTCATTTATGATAGAGTTAATAAAATACATACAAGCCTGACTACTACAGAAAGGTATTGTAAAGATTACCCGGTACCCTCCGCCCCTGTGCCTGGCATATGATATTATTATGCACCCCTGATCACTACACCCCGATATTTCATCATAATTGCATATTACTTCTTTTTCATGTCCTACTGAGGTGTCTATTCTGGCAATGCTTTGAATGACCTTGGACACATCATCAGATGTTGCCTGTTTGCCAAACCACAAGCCAATTTTACCAATGCTACCTGATACTATAACATCGTTGTTGCCCATCTCGACAAGAGTAATATCATTAGGCGATTTCGTGTTGTCCCATGGTAATATCCCAGTGTCCTGCATATTCTTATCTTATGTATTTCCCAATCAGGTCTTTTAGTTTCTCTTTCACACTTATTGGTATAATCGCTGGATCAGTGATAATGGCGCCAGAAAGAGAGTGTCTGCATGTACAGTCTTCTTTAATGTTGATGTTTTCAAGTGTTTTCTTAATTATAGTTCGCACAGAAGCCTCATTCTTCGCGATATTCTTAAGTACCATTTCAATATCCACATCCGTTTCATGCCACACATCATAATCGGTCACAGTGGCAATCATGGCGTAGCAGATTTCAGCCTCCCTCGCAAGTTTTGCCTCGGGAAGTGCAGTCATTCCAATAATATCAAAATCAAGAGATTGGTATATCCTTGACTCAGCCCGCGTTGAAAACTGTGGCCCCTCCATACATAGGTATGTTCCACCCCGGTGCACCCGGTAGCCCATGTCTTCACCAGTTTTTTCGATTAATGCCGAAAGATTGGAACAGAACGGATCTGCAAACCCTGTATGTACCACAACACCCTCTTCAAAAAACGTATTTTTTCGATTGGTGCGATCAAATATCTGATCAGGAATTACAATATCAAGAGGTCTTTTTTCAAGTTTTAAACTTCCAACTGCTGAGGCAGCGATAATACGCTGTACTCCAAGCTTTTTTAATGCAAGAATGTTCGCTCTTGAATTTAGGTTACCTGGAGAAATAAAATGCCCGCGTCCATGTCGCGGGAGGAACGCTACATCAATCTCACCAAAATTTCCAACAATGATATTATCTGACGGTTTGCCAAAGGTGGTGTCAATTTCAACCTCTTTTACAACATCCAGCATAGAAGCATCGTACACACCGCTTCCACCAATAATTGCAACATCTGCGTGCATCATTACAACCTGCATGGCTTTACTTCCATTTATCCCTTTCGAAATATAAATGCATCTCTCCACAACGTTTTATCTGCCGGTTTTCTGGGCATTTGAAGCTATAAACTCTCGTACAAGCTTTGCACCAAGAGATGCGGTATTAATATCAATTTCCGGAACGATCTCTACAATATCAAAGCCGATACAGCCTCCTGCGAATCCCCGGAGTATTTCTCTGACATCTCTTGGTGATATTCCAAAAGGCTCAGGTGTCCCGATTCCTGGTGCATAGGCCGGATCAATGGCATCCATGTCAAGTGAGATGTAGATTTTTTCATGTCCAATGAACTTTTCAACTTCCCTGATCACGTGGTCAATACCTTTTTCAAGTACATCATCTGCTGACAAATAACAAAGACCGTGCTGTTCTGCAAAGACATATTCCTCTTTTGTACCACTTCTAATCCCGATCTGCACAATATTATCTGTCACATCTTCAAATAAGCGGCGAGTTATACAGGCATGAGAGTATTTTTCACCTTCGTATTCACTTCGTAAGTCAAAATGAGCATCGATAATGATAATTCCACTGGGTTTGCATTGTCTGGCTGCAGGAAGGGTAAGGGAATGCTCGCCTCCAAGCATAATTGGAATTTTGCCATCGGCTGCACATCTTGTAACAACAGATTCCACAGAAAAGAGAGCACTGCGAACCGTACTCCCGGTGTTTATATCCAGTGCATCATGAATTTTCAGGTTTGCAAGATCAATGTTAGTGTGCGGGTTGTAGGTTTCAAAATTATAGGACTCGTTTCTTATAGCCCCTGGTGCTTTAGCACTTCCACACCGGAACGAAGAGGTTTTATCAAAAGGTGCTCCGAAAATCACATAATCAGCATCTTCATAACTGGACTCCGCATCCGCAAAAAGCATGCTTGGGGATTTGTGCAGTTATGTTCTTACGTCAAACTTGATTTTTCCCATGGATGTGATATAAACGATTTCCTCGCCCTCTTTGATTTTCTCTTTCAACTCATCCGGGATTGTCATATCAAAATTAGAGAAATCTTCAAGATCCATAATCTGGGCTACATTATTACTAATAGATAATACCTGTCCGCTTTTGCGCTCAACAATAGGCACGTAAATCTTTGTTGTGACTGGTGCAACAATGGAACGCTTTTGACGGTCAAAAATACCAATTGCATCAATACGAGCCTTCGCAGAACCGTGTTTTCCTGTTTTAGAATGAGATAGACTCTTGATGACACAAGGTTCATCATCAACAATTACGTAACGTCCTTCTTTTAATGTCCGAACTTCGGTTAGATCCTTCATATAAAAATCTCCAGTGTTGATCGCACTATTGTAAAATAACAATAGCATTAATGATATTTAAAACATCGTTTATATAAACAATCGTATTTGTATAGAACTGTACACTTCGTGTACAGAAAATAACTCTTGATTGCATAGCAATCAAGTTGTGAAACAATCAAAATACCATCAAAATACCATTAAGGGATAACAGCGTATGAAATGCGATAAATGCAATCGTGAAGCAGTAATATTCCAGAAGTACTCAAGTGCGCATCTCTGCAAAGACCATTTTATAGAAGACGTGGAACGCAAAATCAAACGAGACATACGAAAGTACAGAATGGTTGAAAAAGGAGATACCATAGCAATAGCACTATCTGGCGGTAAGGACAGTAGTGCACTGTTATGTATATTACACAGGTTATTTAACAACCGACAAGATATCCACCTTGTAGCTATCAGCATCGATGAAGGCATACACGGATATCGCGGCAAGATATTAAAACGAGCACGATATCTCACAAAAAAACTTGAGGTGCCACACGTCATTAAAAGCTTTGAGGATGCGTTTGGCGATTCTCTTGATAGCATGCTAACAGATGTAAAAGCATGTTCTTTGTGTGGAGTACTTCGAAAAAACCTCTTAAACAAGACGGCAAGAGAAAACCGTGCGACAAAACTTGGGTTAGGACACAACCTTGACGATGAAACACAGACCATACTGATGAACTACCTGCGTGCGGATATTAGCCGGATGATGCGAATGATACCAAATAACCGACAGCCTGGACTGGTGCCGCGAATAAAACCACTTAGAAGCATACCGGAAAAAGAAATCGCTCTCTACACCTACCTGCACGACTTGCCTCTTGATGTCGATAGATGCCCATACGCACCAGATGCCCTACGAAACGATGTGCGTAGTTTATTAAATGACTATGAAACAGCCCACCCTGGGACAAAATATGCCTTACTCAAAGGATTTGAAAAAATAATAGAGAGTCTTAAGCAAACACACACAATAACACCATTAAAAAAATGTACGGAGTGTGGTGAGCCTTCGGGGAGGAGCAACATCTGCAAAACCTGCCAGTTACTTAAGAAGCTCTGAATCAAAAGCTAAAAGAGGTAGGAAAGAAACCAATGAAATGATGTAACATAATCTTTATCTATCTTCTATAATTCTATCACTTCTCCACTTCTTTTATAAGTGCTTATGCCGTCTGGCAGTTGTTCTTTGAATTTTTTTGATTTCAGGGTTTCTATTATTGCCTGTGCCTGTGGTGTTTTTAGGAATTGTTTTGTCACAAGAAGGTCATATTCTTCATCTGCTATCTTGCTGAAGTAAAGCTTGTTAAGAGTTGCTACTGGTTTTATGCCGATACCAGCATCTGCTTTTCCAAGTTTTACTGCTGAGGCTACTGCACTATGGGTTTTAGCCTCGCTGTAGTACCCAGGCATCTTTCTTGCAAGGTCTTTGAAGCTGGAGTTCCGTTTCTCTGCTATTCGCTTGATCAATAAGTCTGTAAGGATACGAGTGCCTGATCCAGTGTTTCGGTTTATTATCGTTTTACCGATTAGGTCTTCGACTACAGTAATGTTTTTATCTCGTGCAATGATTCCTTGTTCGCGCAGGTAACCTTTAATCAGTGCTGCATTTTTGATATTATATTTCTCAAGATATGATACATTGTAGTTCCCGTTTTCATCAAGCAGATGGATGCCTGCAATGTCAGCGTGGTCGTGTTTTATGGCCATGACACCTCCTGTAGAACCAGTGTTGATAATTCGCATCGTGTAAGGTATCAGGTCCTCTACGATGTCTACAGCAAGGCAGTGGCTGCCGATGAATAATATTTCGGGTGTGCTGATTTCTCCAAATAGTGTTACTTTTACTGGCGTTCCTGCCTCGATAATCTCGGTTGTGGAGGGTACGTGAATAAAACCATCTGCATAAGCAAGAGTTGTAATAGCACCAGATCCCTTGTCAGCAGGGTACGCATGGCCTCTTGTGACACTTACATGCAGTAACTGTTCTTTTCCACTGGTGTGTATGTCTACTGCAAGCGTTGAATCCTTTGTGTACTTTTTATGCTGGTGGGAAAGAATGGTGCGAATTTTTGGAGCTATAAACTCGTTAAAGATGGTAAGGGCTGATGTCGGGTAGCCAGGAAGTCCAATTACAGGTGTGTTATCGATGATGCCAAATATTGCAGGTTTCCCGGGTTTTATGCTTATGCCGTGCAAGAGTAGTGTGCCGCATTCTGCAATTATCTGGTACATGATGTCGCTACTTCCAGCTGAGGTACTACCTGATGTAAGCACAAGATCGCACTCGTCTACTGCCTGCCGGAGGATTTTTGTCATTGCTTGTCTATTGTCTGGTACGATGCCATAGATTTTATGTACAGCTCCACACTCACTAATGGCTGCTGCAAGAGCGTAAGTGTTGGTATCATAGATGTGAGCCACTGGTAGTGTTTCACCTGGTGGTGTGAGTTCATTTCCAGTGGAAATTATGCCCACTCTTAATGTTTTCACTGAAACTTTTTTTTGTCCAATGGCTGCAAGCACACCAATTTCACGGGGCGTGAGTACAGTGTTAGTTTTTAGTACTCGCTCTCCTATCATCATGTCTGCACCCGCATGCATCGTATTTTCGTTAATGGAGACTGGTTTTTTGATCAGAATCGTATCGCTGTTTGTTTCTGTATTTTCTACCATCACCACAGCATCAGCACCTTTTGGCAGAAGTGCACCTGTTGCTACTTCAATTGTTTGCCCGCTTACGATTTCAGTTTTAGGTATCTTCCCGGGATGGATGCTGTCGATTAGTTGGAGTGGCACTGCCCTGTCCTCCCGTGCATAATAAGTATCGGTAGCCTGCACTGCATAGCCATCCATGCTTGATCGATCAAAAGGCGGTACATCAACACCGGTTGTAATGTTCTCTGATAATGTGCGCCCACAAGCCTGCTCGATAGGGATTGTGGTGACTCTGGTCTTCAGTGTTAGTGCTGTTATTATCTCTCTTGCTTTATCTGCCGATAGCAGTTTTCTGAATTCTTTTCGACTCATGTTTACCTCGTAATTACCTTGATTATTCAATTGTAACTCTGCAACAGAATGTTGCAACTTTTCCACTCATAATTACCTTGATTATTCAATTGTAACTCTGCAACAGAATGTTGCAACTTTTCCACTCATAATTACCTTATTATCCAATTGTAACTCTGCAACAGAATGTTGCAACTTTTCCACTCATAATTACCTCATAATTACCTCGTTATTCAATTGTAACTCTGCAACAGAATGTTGCAGCTCATATTTATCTCATTACTCAATGGTAAAGTTTATACTTTCCTACATAGTAAGTTGGTGACGAAGAATCATGCTAAACCTTGTACTGCCAAAAGGAAGTCTTGAAGAACAAACACTCATGTTATTCAAACAAGCAGACCTTGAAATTAAGAAAACTGCAAGAGATTACAACCCAACAATAGACGATCCAAGAATTGATAAAATCAAGATACTTCGCCCACAAGAAATACCCAAATACATCGAGGAAGGTTACTTTGATATTGGCATTTCTGGCAGAGACTGGGTTGTTGAATCAAACTCAGATGTGGTAGAAGTAGCAGACCTTCCGTATAGCAAAAGGGGAAGCGGGAAAGTAAAAATTGTAGTTGCAACACCTATCGAAAAACACATCAACTCTGCGGGTGACATCAAACCGTACAGCAGGGTAGCAACCGAGTACCCAAATATCACCAAAGCATACTTTGACAAACTTGGCATACCTGTTAAAACCTACTTTTCTTATGGAGCCACAGAAGCCAAGGTGCCTGAAATTATGGACATAATAATCGATGTTACAGAGACCGGTTCAACCTTGCGAAGAAATGGGCTTAAAATCATAGATATAATCATGGAATCCAATAGCAAGCTCTTAGCCAACAAGGAATGCTGGGAAGATGCAGAAAAACGAAGAGCCATTGAACAGCTAAAAACACTGCTCCTTTCAGTGATAGAAGCAAGAGGCAAAGTGCTACTTGATATGAATGTGATAGAAGACAAACTTGAAGATCTCATACAAATTCTTCCTGCACTCAAAAAACCTACCATATCCAAGCTATATCAATCAGATTACTATGCAATAGAAACTGTTGTAAGCAAGAGCGAGGTTAACATACTCATACCCATGCTTAAAGAGAAGGGGGCAGAAGACATACTTGAACTTAATATCTCAAAGATAGTCCATTAACAGTAGGGCTTTGGCGACGTGCCTTAACATTGGGGGCGAAAACATGTATGGAAAAATAAAAGAAGAGATAAAAACAGTCTTATTATCAGCAAAATTTCAGCAATGATGGACAAAGG
>RXIJ01000011.1 GCA_004212095.1 Methanosarcinales archaeon
AAAATCTACATCCCAGGCCACCGCGGCATGGCAGGCTCAGCCATCTGCTATAACCTCGAAGCCAGAGGCTACCATGACCTTATAACCTACACACACAGCGAGCTTGACCTCACCAACCAGCAGGCTGTAAACAACTTCTTCAAAGCGGAAAGACCGGAATATGTATTTTTAGCCGCAGCAAATGTTGGCGGCATCTTGGCAAACAGCACTTATCCTGCAGAGTTCATCTACGAAAACCTCATGATAGAAGCCAATGTCATCCATGCCGCATACACCTATGGCGTGAAAAAACTGCTATTCCTCGGCTCATCATGCATATATCCCAGACTTGCACCGCAACCTCTGAAGGAAGAATACTTGCTCACAGGTGAACTTGAGGTCACCAACGAGGCGTATGCGGTGGCAAAAATTGCAGGGATACGGATGTGCAAGCATTACAACCAGCAGTACGGGACGAACTTCATCTCGGTCATGCCAACCAACCTCTATGGTCCGAATGACAATTATGACCCCGGGACGTCCCATGTCATGGCTGCGCTCATACGCAAGTTCCATGAGGGAAAGCTGAACAATGCACCGCAGGTCGTTGTGTGGGGCACCGGGACACCCAGGCGGGAGTTTTTGTATGTGGACGATATGGCAGATGCATGCGTGTATTTGATGGAAAACTATGATGCCTCGGATATTGGGGAATTTGTTAATATCGGGCTCGGAGAGGATGTTATGATTCGGGAGCTGGCTGAGCTGATCATGGAGATTGTAAGATATGGTGGGGAAATCATGTATGATACCTCCAAACCCGATGGGACACCGCAAAAGTTGCTAGATGTTAGCAGGATGCGGGAGCTTGGGTGGGAAGCAAAGGTATCGCTCAGGAATGGAATTAAGCAGGCATATAAGTGGTATGTGAGTAAAAAGTAAACCAATATATACTACTCCGCAAGTATAATTTAGATCTATGGGTGACCGCCACAGAGAACACGAAGGGAGGATTTGAAGCTGTGGAAAAGGCATCTCTGTGGCAGAAAGTTACAAAAACAGACACGGTTAATATAACAATAACTGTTAAAAATTAACAGCAATTTAATATATAAAAATCCCAGTGATGAAATGAAATGACTTCAAAACCCCTAATCTCTGTTATTGTAGCCGTATACAACGGTGCCAAAACCTTGCAACGTTGTATCGATAGTGTATCTAATCAAACTTATCTAAATAAAGAGCTTATTATTATTGATGGAGGCTCTACAGATGGTACGATAGATATCCTAATGACCAACAACGATAAAATTGCTTACTGGAAATCAGAACCGGACGACGGTATCTATAATGCATGGAATAAGGCACTGGGCCATGCAAGTGGGGATTGGATATTATTCTTGGGATCTGACGACTATCTCTGGAGAAAGGGCGTATTTGAAGAGATGATGCCACACATGATCAAGGCGAAGTCTCAAGGTATACGGATGGTGTATGGACAGGTTGCAAGAGTAACAGAAGATGATGAGATAAGCTGCGTTGATGGTTTTTCGTGGGAGCATACATGGAGGAGCATCATTAGAGACGGAATATGCACTTTTACACATCAAGGGATGTTTCACCATCGCAGCCTCTTTGAACTCTACGGAAAGTTTGATGAATCTTTCAAAATCGCAGGAGATTATGAACTGCTAATCAGGGCGTTTAAGAGAGGGGGAGATGCTTATTTTATTAACGGGTTGATTGTTACAGGAATGCAAATAGGGGGAATTACTACCAACTGTGTAAAGTTGGTTAAGGAAACTGCCAAAGCACGCCAAAATAATCAATTGAGAATAGTTACAATACCCTGGCTCATATCTTATGCCTGGGCTATTTGCTATCCATTTTTAAATTATGTGGTTGGGGATAGAAATGCCAGATATTTAGTTAATTTTGGAAAACGCTTGGTTATGCACCTTTCTTACAGGAAAAAAGTTGTCTTTAAACATAAGAATGATCAATGAACTGATTTAATCTTATATCTGCCTGCAGGGCAGGACATTACCAGAATGTCTATGTTCAGAGTGGTGGGTTGATCTTAAACGAACACTGATACACCACAGTTACACAGGTTCGAAAAAGCTTGGATTGTGGCGGTGTGACGTGTGACCGAGTTGACAGGACATGGGCTAATCATCCAAAGAAGATTAAGAAAAATAAGATAAAGTTGGTGGAAAAATTTTCAATTACTTGATGTGTGAAAAACCCGTTTTATCAAGTAGAATGATTGCTTTGGAGAATTTGCTTGGCGATGACACATCCTAAGTTCATAAACTCTTGAATCAAAAACATGATGAAGATAGATATATGAAAATCGTCATGGACTTCGATTGGAGAACTATTACAGATATGTACGAAGAAACTTTTAAAAAGGATGCAGAAGTAATAGGATAGAGAACTTGGTCGAATACCGAAGTATTTAATTCATTTATGACAAACGTGAAACACGAGGCGTATAACATTGGTTGGGAATAAAAACAAAGAATATGTATCTATGAAGGGTGGAAAAAGAGAGAAAAGTCGTAAAAAGGAGTCTTCGAAGCCAGAACACCCAATTTCTCAACAAATTGAGCAACCCACTGGAATCAAACACCTCTTAATTGAACGATTAAAATCAGGCGCCCCGTGTGGCGCGATGCTGTCCATAATCTTTACAATCGCTTTCTATATCAGGGCAGTGCTCCCGCATAACAGTGTATTTCTCGCAGATGGCACGGTGAGATTCGGCGGAAATGACCCTTGGTACCATATGCGTATCGTAGAGTACATACTCCACAATTATCCACATATTCTCACCTATGACGCGTTCACAGAGTTTCCGTATGGGCACTCCCAGCACTACGGTCCCTTGTATGACCACGCGATTGCTTCCATATCGATCGTTCTCGGATTCGGAAACCCTGATATGCATCTCGTCAATACCGTTGGGGCATATTTCCCAGCAGTTCTCGGTGCACTCGTGGTTATACCGGTGTATTTCATTGGCAAACACCTGCACAACCGTGGCACAGGGCTTCTTGCAGCACTGATCATCGCAACGCTCCCTGGACAGTTTTTATCCAGATCGCTACTTGGATTCACTGATCATCATGCTGCGGAGACTCTATTTTCCACTGCAACTATTCTGTTTTTCATACTTGCGCTCAGAAGTGCACGTGCTCAGAACCTCTCATTAAGCGATCTGAACCGGAACTGGCGTGCAATCAAATATCCACTTATCTATACCATTCTCGCTGGTGTTGCGTACGCAGCATATCAACTCTGCTGGACTGGTGCGCTGATGTTTGGCATGATTCTCATGGTTGCAGCAATCGCTATATATATCACTGAGCACGTCCGCGGCAATTCGGTTGAGTATATAACCATAGTCGGGGTGGTTGCATTCGGACTGGAGTTGTTCCTGATACTGCCATGGATACGTCCTGAATATGGATTTTCAGTCAATTATTCATGGCTGCATGTATTGACCTCATTGATAGTGATTGTTGCATGTATGTTGATGTATATCATATCAAAGGAGATGAAACGCAGGGAACTGAACCCATATTATTACCCCGCGGTCATGGTTGCGGTTGCAATCATTGGGTTTGGATTGGTCAGTATAGCCTCACCTGCACTGTTTTCTACGATTACAGCCCTTCCATCATCAGTTCTATCAATAAAAGCGGGTGGTGCTGCGACAATTGCAGAGGTATCTTCAATGCTGATGAGGGGCACACCACCGCATCTTGATATCGGTAGAGATAGTATGGTATACGGCAACTTTGGAAACTGTTTCTATGTATCAATTCTTGGACTGCTGCTTCTTGGCTATTACGTGGTACGCAGATGGAAGCCGGAAGACATTCTCGTCCTTGTCTGGACTCTTGTAATGCTCATTGCAATCTATGGTCAAAACCGGTTTGGCTATTACTATGCAGTGAATGTAGCGCTCTTGAGTGCATACTTTGCTACAAAAATACTTGGGGTTGCAGGTTTTGATGATATTCAAACGGTGTACAAAGAAAGCGTCAAGAAACTCAAAGATATTCCACAGTTTATAATAAAAGATGTTAAGATATGGCATGTGTTGATTGTAATCATCACATTTGCGATCCTTATATATCCACTTGGTCCCTGTACCGCGGCATTACAACAGGCAAAGCATAGTGGTGGACCAGCTGCACCATGGTACAACTCGCTTGAATGGATGAGATATAATACACCAGACCCGGGACTCTCATACTATGGACCTTACGAACGACCTCCACAGGGAGAACCGTATCTATATCCAGACACTGCTTATGGCGTCATGTCATGGTGGGATTACGGATTCTGGATCGAAAGTATCGCAAGACGCATCCCGAATGCCAACCCATTCCAGGAAGGAATCGGTGGTGGTAAAGAGCAGCAACCTGGTGCAGCCACGTTCTTTACAGCAGATAGTGAAGACGAAGCAAATAAGATTGCAGATGAACTTGGTGTAAGATACGTGGTCAGCGATGTTGAGATGGCAACAGGCAAGTTCTATGCAATCGCCGCATGGGATGGTGTCACAGGGCAGGAATACTGGCATAAGTACTGGCAGTCGGTGCAGACATCCGGTGGAATGCAAAATCTTCCGAGCATGACTTATTATAGTTCGATGGAGGCAAGGCTGCACACGCTTGATGGTATTGGCTTGAAGCATTATCGTCTGGTACACGAATCAATGTCGGGAAATGATGTTGGTTACAAACAGGTGTACAACTTATATACCAAGATGTATTCTGATTTTTATGAAATATACCCAGGTTTTCCAAAAAAAATTCCTGAAGAAAATACCGGTTATGTCAAAATCTTTGAATATGTGAAAGGAGCAAGAATTACAGGAAGTGCTCCATTAAACAGCACGGTAACACTACAGGTGCCAATTCTAACAAACCAGGGGCGAACATTCGAGTATGCACAGACAACAACTGCTTCAAATGGTGCGTTCACATTCATCGTGCCGTATTCTACAAATGGGCCAATGGTAAATGGGACTAATTTCGATACCGCACCATCTGAGCTTTATACCCTAACTATAGGAGAAGTATTACATCGCGTGCATGTGAGTGAGGAAGACGTGATGAATGCAAACATCATCAAAGTCGTGTAGAGAATTATAATAAATGAGTTTTAATAATGAGATTAACAGAGGAATCTCATGTTTCTCACCACTGCATAGGCTTGGTTTGACTATGGCACGATGTTTATATTTTCATATCATCTCTTATTCGTCGTCTGCGAATCGGAGAACCACACACTGGACAGGGTCCAGTTCCCTCTACTTGCCTCCTGCAACCACTACAGACCGTAATCCATCTATAGGTTTGTTTAATAGGCTTCTGGTTTATTGGTTGTATCGCAATGTCCAGTATTTTTGCAATGTTTTGAATTCGATAGTCATCTGTTAAAATTATAGACAGAGGTTTATATTCAAGAGCTTTGGCAAGCACATCGATATCGGCAGAAGAGAGCTGTTCAAAGTCTCCACTTTCTGCTGCAACTTTTTTTATTTCTTCTATGAGTTCTTTTCTTGGTTGTTCAATAGTTATAGTTTCACTGCAGTTATCAATACAAAAAAGTTCGAGAAAGAGGGATGAGGATGAATCCTTGACCTCTGCAACTATCGATGGCGTGGTGATACACACATCAGAAGGTTTCACTTTAGCTAAAAAAACGCTGGTATCTGCAATGTAAAATTTTGTCATATATTGCTGCCTTTAAGTTTGTTGTTATACTAAACCATATCTATTTTTTTAACGTACAGAGAAATGTAAACGCAATCAAGAATTAACAACCGAACACGAATTTATGTAGGTTCATGTACTGGCATATAATCTAATCCAAACGGTCATGTCACAAGCGGCAAATCGTTATGATCTTCCACCATGAATCCGGGTTTTCAAGGCACGTTGCAGCAGTTAAATACATTTAAGGAGATATTTCTGCGCGCTTCCGAAAAGCGTTTGTCTATTTACCTGAATTTTCAATAATTTAGGCATAACTCTTATTATTTTACCATATTTGCACTTCTTCCTATTGAAAAGTATATATTGCATTGTGCCTAATAGTTATGCACAATGAAACCATTTACACCCATGAATACCCCTACAAGATAACTCCTTACTATGATTATGGATAAGGAATTCTTTTCAACGGCAAATATGGTGGAAATGGTATCCAGTGAACTTTCATTCATAATTCCTCCTTCGTCCACACTAAAAAGTGTAAAAGAAGCAATGTCGGAGATTCATGCTTCTATCTACAATCCTAACAATCTTGAGATACATCAGGACGAAACTTTATTTGTTATGCCAGTAACAATTGATATTGGCGAACTGAATCTGAAAGGTTATGCTTATTATGACCAAAAACGTGAGCAACAAGAGAGAAAATCCTTTTTTAAAGGGTTGTATGGTGTTGTAGAACGTCTTCAATCGATACAACTTAGATCCTGGATGTGTCCTGCAGCCGTTTTTAAGGAGACTGCTAAGAAAAGTGCTCGATACATTAATTGGACAGTTAAAGATAATGGATTTGAAGTGAGCCTGGAAAAGAATGCGGTCTCACAGCGAGTTAACAGAATGGGTAAGTTTATTCTTCTTTGCGAGGGTGATTTTAATTGGCAAGAGTGTCTTTCGCTTTACAGAAGTAAGGATGTTGTTGAAAAAGGATTCTACGTATTGAAGAATAATCCGGATGTAACGCCAGTTTACGTCAAAAAAGACAGTACTTTGAAAGGATATTTGTTCATGTGCTTCCTTTCATTGATCTTAAGGATGAAATTGGTGAGAATGATGAAAGATGCTGGGTTGCTGAAAAAGTATTCAGTCGATGCATTGATTACAGAACTCGAAAAGAACAAAGTAATGATATTGCCTGATGGAACTCAGATTGTTACAGAGCAAACGAAAAGGCAGAAGGGGATATTAAAGGCGCTTGGAGTGTGTGCCTAACTGAATAGGAGGGGCAGG
>RXIJ01000035.1 GCA_004212095.1 Methanosarcinales archaeon
ATTTTAGTCTGGCATCGGCAGGAGAGTGTCGACAGATAACAGATCTTGTCTGGGGGGCTGCTCTTACACGATTTGTATCCCTCTCGTCAAAACGACTTGGCAGGAGCTTTCTTTCAGTTGGGCGTGTGCAATCTCCAACCCTTGCCTTGATTGTGGACCGCGAGCGGGAGCGTATAGCATTTACACCAGAACCATACTTTGAGTTACATGCTCACTTTAGCGAGG
Source organism: Methanosarcinales archaeon (assembly GCA_004212095.1). Taxonomy (GTDB): domain Archaea; phylum Halobacteriota; class Methanosarcinia; order Methanosarcinales; family EX4572-44; genus Argoarchaeum. The sequence continues at coordinate 226 of RXIJ01000035.1, forward strand.
GTTTTAAAGCACAGCATGAAAAAGGAAGATTCTGGGATAAAAAAGAGGTTGAAGCTGTACGGGCGAAGCTTACTAAAACCGGTGTTGTGAAGAGTATCGAGGAAGGGCAGCGAGTTGAAAAACCTCCTACACCCTTTAATACTACTGAGTTTTTGCGTGCTGCAAGCAGCATCGGTATCACAGCGTCAGTTGCCATGAGACTTGCTGAAGGTTTGTATGTTAATGGTTTCATTTCATACCCCCGTACTGATAACACCGTGTACCCTCCAACAATGAATGCAAAGGAAATTATCTCTCTCTTTTTAAAAAGCGAGTTTTCAGAACATGCAAAAGCACTATTAAAAACCAAACTTGTCCCGACAAAAGGTAAAAAAGAAACCACCGACCATCCACCAATCCACCCTTCATCTCTTGTCCTTCGTGATCAATTAAAAGAAGATGAGTGGAAAATTTATGAACTTGTGGTGCGCAGATTCTTTGCAACTTTTGCTGATGAGACAGTATGGAAAACCCTTAAAGTCTTAATCGATATTAATGGCGAGAACTTCAAGGCTAATGGTGCACGCCTGGCCGATGCTGGATGGCGATGGTATTATCCTTTCAACAAGCCAGAAGATCGAATACTCCCTGTACTTGAAAAGGGACAAAAACTGCATGTTTCAAAAATTGAACTATTGGACAAAGAAACCCAGCCGCCTACACGCTATGGCCAGGGACGCCTTATTAAGCTGATGGAGGATCTTGGGCTTGGCACTAAATCAACCAGGCATGAAATTATCAGTAAACTTTATTCCAGAGCCTACGTGCATGGAAATCCACTCCAGCCAACCAAAATGGCAATGTCACTTATTGACTCTCTTGAAAAATATGCCTCGACCATAACAGAGCCAGGCATGACAAAAAAACTTGAAGAAGATATGGATAATATTGCAGAAGGCAGAACCAGCGAAGACATTGTGGTGGAGGAATCAAGAACCATGCTTGAGACTGTGTTTAAAGACCTCACGGCAAATAAAGATCAGATTTCACAGATGCTTAAGGACGGTGTTCACGAGGATAAAATACTTGGTAAATGTCCTCTTTGCAATAGTGATATAGTCGTACGCCGCTCACGAAAAGGCGGAAGATTTGTTGGTTGTACCGGGTACCCTGATTGCACGTTTTCACTACCACTTCCAAGGACCGGGCAAATCATCGTTACAGATAAAGAGTGTAAGGTTCACAAACTTTATCACATTAAAATCATCAACAAAGGCAGGCGACCATGGGAGCTTGGCTGCCCGCAATGCAACTTTGAACAGTGGCAGAAAACGCAACAAGAGAAACAAACGTGAATTACCTTACTCTTTTTATCGGGTCTTTAAAAATTCGCGTTTCATGCATCCGGACTGTATCACGCTATAAAACAAAACCACTATCAGGTGCTTTGATGGGTGGCGAATCTGAAGACGTTAATAATCGATCTGGAAAATTGTGGATCGGGTGAAGAGAACCTGTCACGTCATCTGGTGTTTGCACTGCTATAAGAAGCAGTTATTTGGATAGTTAAATTGTAACCAATCACAAAATGCTTCCGATTCTTCCATGTGGGTTATAAGTTCACTGCAATGTGATGTTACACAGAGATTTAAAATGTGCCGACCATAAGTTATATATTCCAGTTTACTATCTTATCTATTTACACATGGAAAAACTGTTTATTGAATCCGAAGACAAATATGCTGTCGAAGCGTATCGGCAGATCGTTGACTATGTGCTGCATGACATGAGTGTCAAAGGTCTTGATGCTATCCATATCTATGCTGATCCAACAGCTCTTTTTTTCTCGTGCAGGGTTGACTTTAAACGAAGTGGAAATCCTCTTAAAATCAGAGATTTATCCACTGGACGCGTCGGTGAAGAAGATGTTGACCTTGTTATTGGTGAAGAGCGTTATTTAGCCGAGATGCTGCGTAAGCTGTGGGATGTATATGGTCAGGACCGTGTGGAACAGTCCGAACGGCAACATATTATTGTTAAGGGAGTGAGTAACGATGCTGACGTCGAGAAGCTTCTGGATGTTGTGGTTGTTGACCCATTAAAGAGTTTTTATGAACAACTAATCACTCTTGCTGTTGATATAATCCCGGTTGGTTTCAGAGTCAGGCGCGTAGAATATGCTGGCGATTCCGTACTGGTGATTGCATCAGAAAAAACGATTGAAAAGGAGTGGATTGATTATTCCAAGGAGAAATTGCAATGGAATTCATGATATATCGCGGTGCACCTTATAAATATGATTGGGTGATAGACCTTGTCGAAGACGTTGGTGGTTTTATTATTTCCAAGAGCATGCAAACCACTGAAGTAGTTATAATTTTTGCCGTACCAAAGGAAGACGTTCAAAAGATAGAAGAAATAAGTAGGAAAGTTTTTGGAGATCTGAAGTCTGCACTACTTGCAGGTACTGAGATTATAATGGTCTCACCTTCATATTCCAGGCATCATGCTCCAATGCCTCACTGCGGTATTATTCAAAATTTTCGAGAGAATGGAGCTAAGGTAGATTCTCTTGCCATGGCGCGGGGTGTTGGGTTGGAGATATGTCAAATGAGTGCGATGGAGAAATCTCTCATCGAAGAGCACGATCTCGCAGTGTTTTTGTTCGGAAGCTTTGAGCACTGTATTAGAGAATATAAGCTTAAGATGATAGAAGATCTCGACATGCCAATAGTAGTAATGGCTTATCCGCCAATGGAAGTAGAAAAGTCCAATATTACCTATGTCGATGGCTTAACCCGCATACTCATGAGTTTTAGAAAAGGTGATGAACAGGAGCGTTTGAATAAAGTTACACAAGCTGTGCTTGAAACTGTGAAAAAGATAAAAGAAGAGCTAAAAGACGATCCACTCGTTGTTCCACCGATTTATCTTAAGCAAGAGATTGAAGAGCAAGTTCCTGCCATTGAAACATGTCTTTCACCTGCTCCTGTCACGTTAAAGCTTGATAGTCTGCGCATTAAATTGCCGTATGACACCTACGCAGATGATATTAGAAATCTACACATCCTAAACAATAAAACTCTTACTGATGCAGCAGAGGTGAGCCAATCTTACACTGGTCAGATTCTGGTAAAAATACAGAGAGAATCAACAGCAGGCTCTTTTTTTGGTGAGTGACTGAAAAATTAGAGATTGAAACATATACCGTATTTTAGAGATTTTTTATTCTCGATTACACTGCATGCTCCGTAGTGTTGCTATTGGCTCAGTTTTGAATAAATAAGGTGTGATATTCCCTATAATTATAAGTAGTCACTTCTTTTACCTTCTCTGGTTAAGATATGCTCCAACCGCGGCTGTTACAGCAGCAATTTTTTTGTTATCTGTTGCAAGGGCTGCTGCAAGGCTGCCACTCTTCGACTTTTCATCGTGTGCTAATTTCTCAACATCTCTTAGAATGTGATGGTCATCAATAAAATGCGTGGTAAGGTTGCCCTTCTGAAAAGCTTTGCTATTCATCACTGCCTTTTGGAAGGGTATATTTGTTTTCACTCCCACTATGATGTACTCATAGAGTGCTCGTTTCATTCGAGAGATTGCTTCCATACGGTTTGGTGCCCACACACTAAGTTTTGAGACGAGTGAATCATAATACGGTGATATCGTATAGCCTGCATACACGCCACTGTCTACCCTGACTCCAGGACCACCCGGTGAGCGGTACCGTCTGATCTTGCCAGGCGATGGTGTAAATTCATTGAGCGGATCTTCTGCATTAATTCGGCATTCTATTGCCCACCCATTGATGCGAACATCCTGTTGTTTCATGCTTATTTCATCTCCATAAGCTATGTTAATCTGTTCTTTTACCAGATCAACTCCAGTGATTACTTCTGTAATCGGGTGTTCTACTTGAAGGCGGGTGTTTACCTCAAGGAAATAATAATCGCCTTTTGAATAAAGGAACTCTATCGTGCCAGAGTTCACATAGTCTATGACTTTTGCTGCTTTTATTGCTGATGCGCCCATTTTCTCTCGAAGTTCTGCTGTCATTGCAGGCGATGGTGCCTCTTCGATGAGTTTCTGATGCCTGCGCTGAATTGAGCATTCCCTGTCACACAAGTGTATGATATTGTCGTGTGAATCCGCAAGTATTTGAAATTCGATATGTCTTGGTTCTTCAAGGTATTTTTCTATAAATACCGTTTCATCGCCGAAAACAGAGCGTGCTACTGATTGCGTGGACTCGATTGTCTGCTCAATCTCTGCTGCTTCTTTAACCACCTTCATGCCAATTCCGCCACCTCCTGCCGAAGATTTTACTATTACCGGGTATCCAATCTCCTCTGCAGCACTTATGGCATGTTCAACATTTTTTATCCCCTCTTCGGTGCCAGGAATTACTGGTATGCCCGCCTTTTGCATGGTTTTGCGAGCTTCGATTTTACTTCCAGCACCCCTTATTGTTTTCTCTGATGGACCAATAAATACGATCCCATCACTTTTGCAGCGTTTGACAAAATCAGCATTCTCTGAAAGAAAGCCATATCCAGGATGCACTGCTTCGGAACTGCTCTTATGTATTGCATCAAAGATGTTATCCATGTTAAGATAACTTTGTGCTGATTGGGGCGGCCCTATAAAATATGCTTCATCTGCATATTTTACAAACAGCGCGTTTTTATCTGCTTCAGAGTAAACAGCTACGGTATTTATTCCAAGCTCCCGACAGGCACGCATGACTCGAATAGCGATCTCTCCACGATTTGCAACCAGTATTTTAGAAAACAAGATAAAGCACCTCTTACTCGATCAACATCACTGCTTCACCACTTGAAACAGTAATTCCTTCTTTAACATATATCTCTCGTATCACACCACTTTTGTGAGCGTGAATGTTGTTTTCCATCTTCATCGCCTCAAGCACTGCCACGACATTATCTTTTTCCACTCGCTCACCGGTTTTTGCGATGATTTTTAGTATCATTCCCTGCATATTTGCAACAAGTGTATTCTTACCTATTTCCGGTTTTTTAGACTCGGCAATTTCAGATGTTAAACCACCGTCTGCAGGAACAATCTTAACATCAAAACTTTCTCCATCCACCTCTACCTTAAACTCTGTATTTGTTAACATAGTTGTTGATGATATTGGTTGCACTGATTCTGTTTTCTGGGGGAGCGGCTCTTCTGTAAGCTCTCCGCGTAAAAACTTCGGTGCAATAGCAGGATAAAGTGCATAAGTCATTGCGTCTTCTTCTTTTTTAAGAAGTCCCTGTTCTTCTGCTTCCTTTGTTAGTTTTTCAAGCTCGGGTGAGATTAAATCTGCCGGTCGTGTAGTAATTAGCTCTTCATCAGGCAGTAGCTTTTCAAGCAGCTTCATGTTGATCGGAACCGGTGTTTTCCCGTAGAAACCTTTTGCATAGTCTTTCACCTCACGTGGTATAACTTTGTAGCGTTCACCCATCAACACGTTAAGCACAGCTTGTGTTCCTACGATCTGGCTTGTTGGCGTTACAAGGGGTGGATAGCCAAGATCCTCACGCACACGTGGCATCTCCTCAAGCACATCATCAAAACGCTCCAGTGCATTCTGTTCTTTTAGTTGCGACACGAGATTGGAGATCATTCCTCCCGGTATCTGGTAGATGAGCACATTCGTGTCAATACGCTCTGAAATCGGGTCTATGAGTCCCCCATATTTTTCACGAAGCTTTTCAAAATATTTTTTAATTTCTGAAAGTGCTGTAAGAGACAAACCTGTATCACAATCAGTTTCCCTGAATGCTGCAACCACTGCTTCTGTTGAAGGCTGCGATGTGCCGCCACTAAACGGTGAAAAAGCAGTATCGAGAATGTCAACACCAGCCTCGCAAGCCATCATATAACTCAGTGGTGCCATGCCGCTGGTACAATGACTGTGAAGACACACAGGAATACTAATTCTCTCTTTTAAGGCGGTAATAAGATCAAAGGCTGCCTTTGGTGAGATTAGCCCCGCCATATCCTTGATGCAGAGTGAATCACATTCCAAAGCCTCAAGCTCTTCTGCCATTTTTACATATTTTTCAATGGTGTGTACAGGACTTATGGTGTAGCATACAGCACCTTGCACATGAGAACCAGTGTCAATAACAGCTTTAATTGCAGTTGTCATATTTCGGATATCATTTAGTGCATCAAAGATCCGGAATATGCCAACCCCGTTTTTAGCTGCAAGTTCCACGAATTTCTCTACAACATCGTCAGCATAGTGTCTATAGCCTACAAGATTCTGTCCTCTTAGAAGCATCTGAATAGGTGTTTTTTTGATGATTCCATAAAGCACCTGGATGCGTTCCCATGGGTCATCATTTAAAAATCTGATACAGGAGTCAAAAGTAGCCCCGCCCCATGCTTCGATGGAATAGAATCCAGCCTCATCCATCTGCTTTGCAATTGGTATCATATCATAAGTTCGCATTCGTGTAGCAAGAAGAGACTGGTGCGCATCTCTGAATGTCGTATCAGTAATTCGTACTTTTACCATTAAAAAACCTCATATTTTGAATAATAGCTTGCAAATAGTAAGTATACTAATTAAACATTTGCGACAAACATCACACAAAACTTTGTTAGTTATACGTATATAATCGTCTGCTGTTTTTATCCTCTTATTTTAAAATCTACCCCCAATCCTTCTGCTATCCTCTGGCATTTTTTTACATCAATGATCGGAAGATTTACAACTGTCAAACGTGTTTTAATACCTGCTTTCTGTGATTGTCTTGCGAACTTTAGTACTGACTGGTATGCTTCTGACTTTGAAGGATGGCAGAGCTGATTATATGCGTTCTGATCGTGAGCATTCAGGCTTATTGATAGTGCATCCAGCTCGGAAGCTTTGAGTTCTGCTACAACATTTCTTTTGGGATAATAAAGCAGTACATGCCCGATTGTATCGATTCGCACGAATGTTTTATACTGTTTAAGCCATTTGATGATGGTAAGCACATCATCAAGTCGAGTAAGCGGTTCTCCAAAACCCGCAAACACCACTTCATTGTATTGTGACAGGTTGTGTTGTTGCAATGCTGTGATGATTTCATCTACCGCAGGTTCTTTAGAAAGGCATAAGTTATAGCCATAAACGCCATCTGTATAGAATTTGATGCAAAATTCGCATCTTGCCGTGCATCTGTTAGTAATGTTCAAATAAAGGTTGCCGTATTCCTCGTAAGTTATGGTATCTGTCATTTATCATCTATCTCCTTGAAATATGTTTATAAGGATAACGTTTTTTTCTTCCACACTCGAGGCATGTGTAGACAAGATAGCCATCTATAAGCCGTATGCGTACGGTATCAGGTGGTATGAGATAAGTATTACAGGTTTTACATACGCGTTTTTTTAACTCGGCCGGAATTCTCGCTCGATAACGCATTGCGATTGTTAGTGCAAGCTTCATATATCGCATGCTTCTATCTGGACGATCCTTGTTGCACGAGTGGGCAAGTTTGAACAGAAGCGATATCCGCTGGAAAGCCATGTCCTGCTCCCATTTTTTCAGTGACCTTCTTTTTGACAACCTCATCATTTTCATCCTTTGTGGAATTTCACTTATTATGTTTTTCAGATATGTACTTATCTTATATTAATCAGACCAGGACACTTTTGCGATATGAAAAGATCACGGCACAGTCGAATTTTATTTGTGCCAGTTAGAATGTTAATCAAAGTTGATATATAAAGAAAGGTGCATGTGCCAGCTATGGCAAACTGGATGAACCACTTTCATCTGGAAAAAAATAAGCATGCTGCTATCTATTTTCTGGCTGGAACATCGTTATTCTATGGTCTTTTGATAGTGGTACAGAAGATGGGGTTAAACACCGGAATAAACCCAATATCATTCTCATTTTTCAGAAGCATAATGGTTGTCGGTATTTCAGTTATTTACTACTTTTCCGAACTAAAGAAGCTGAAATACCTGAATATGGATGGAATAGTTTCACTCTTGATCCTCGGTACGGTTTCTGCCGTATCAATAATAATTTTATTTGTCGCTCAGGATTCCATACCAGCGACGAATGCCGGGTTTCTAATCAGGCTGACACCGCTATTTGTACTGCCGCTGGCTTACATATTACTGAAAGAAAAGTCTTCAAAAAAATCCATTCTTTTTATGCTAACAATGCTCGCAGGTGTTTATCTGCTGATAACCAGCGGAACGATGATTGTCCCCCAGAGCGGCGTAATGTTGGTAATAGTCGTTGCATTAATGATTGCATTCCAGAACGTTTATGCCAAAAAGATTATGAGATTTATATCTGCAGAAACAGTGATTTTCTGTAGAGTTTTGCTGAGTTCGCTTTTAGTAGTAATATTTGTCCCGGTGGCATGGGGGATACAATCAACCCCGGTTACGTTTAATATAATTCTTTATTCTTCGATTACAGCAGTCCTGTATTTCCTGTCAGTGCTGTGCCAGTACAGTGCAATCAAACTGATAGGCCCGTTTCTCACTTCCACTTTTTTTCTTTCAGGGTCATTACTTTCTGCATTATTCGCCTACCTCCTGCTTGGAGAAACCCTATCCATCATACAATGGGTCGGGGCAGCTGGCATATTGTTAGGAGGTTTCCTGACCATACGTGAAGTAAACAAAAGCGATTTGAACAATGCCACAGGATAAGAAGGGCTGAAGAAGATAATACGAGCGCACCTTTGCCATCCAGTCAACGGCACTGAAACGTCTTACTCACCAACCCAATCCATAAGGCTATCAGATGGATTGGATAGAAAACCTTAAACTATCATAAAAAATAGTATTAATTTATGAATCCCATCGAGTTCATGCGATTAAAGCCGCGAATATCACACAGTCCTACCATTGACACCTATGAATTAAAGTCAAGAATGGATTTAAAAATGCAGCAGCATCGCCCATATTTCATTGTTGCATCAGTGGAGGTTGGAAACACTACCACCAAATGCATACTGATGGCAGTGAACCTGAAGGAAGGTAAGTCATATCTTGTGAACAAAACTGTGAAAATGACAAGAGACGTGAGACCTCCAAAGGAAGGTGAGGATGTCTTTGGATACACATTAAACCGTGTACCTCTTACCAGAAATGCAGTTTCGGAACTGGTTAGAGACACCCTCCTCGAGTGTTTTTATTCCGTCAATCTTGACATTAAAAAAGACCTGAATTTCGTTGTGCGTTCGACTGGTGTGGTAGCAGGTTTCAGGACACAAGAAGAGATTGGAAATATCATAAAAGCCCTTGCAGACGGGTGTTTGTTTGCAGGTGTGTCCCCAAGAGCCATGACCTCGGCATTTTCCATCGATAATATAGGAGAAGCATTCAAACCCTACAGCCTTATAGAAAAAATCAGCTTTGATGGAGCAGTTGGCGGTGTGACACCCCCCAAAGGTGCAACAGGTGTGGAACTTGTGGCAAACGAAATGGAAGGCGAACTTGCAACGGCAGGTCTCAAAGAAGGTGCCAAATGGGCAGGCGTAGATTATCGAAACCCGTGCCTTTCACTTGACTTTGGAACAACTCTCGACGGGCGCATCACCAGTGCAGACCTACCTTATGCAAAGACCATTGGGAACTTCTGCGGTCTTGCAGGAGCGATCCCGGATGCACTCGTTCGCGGCACAAAACTTGTGGATGGAAATGTTGGTGTGGCTCTGGATGTAATCAATGAGAAACCAGCAGGAAATATCACATTGATGCGCAAATCGAGAGTTATTGAAGAGTATGCGGAGAAAATCCATAAATATATCATTATTGAAACGGTTCCTTCCGGAAGAGATCATTACGGTACGATACCGGTAAACCCGGAGGTTGCAAAGGTACTTGATGTAACGCTCATCGGCTGCGACATCGGACACGATGGTTCGGACCTTCCGAAACTTGCAGAAATAGGTGGAGAAATATATAAAAAATATGACCTTAAAATACTTTCAGCAGTACTTGATATTACTATGGCAAAGGTGGTACAAAGGCTGGTAAAGCTTGCCCTTGATCAGCACTTGATAAACCGGGATACTGCCATAGGGATTACAGGAAGGGCCGGCATCACATGCAATAAGCCAAAGATCATTTTGAAGTACATAAAAGAACTTGGAATCTATGACAATTCCGAAGAGAATGTTGTTTTTGTTGATGATGGGCTTGCGCGTGGTGCAGCGGTCATGGCACGCTGCATGAACTTGCTTGGCACACCGAAAACACCAATCGGGGGTAATCGCGGCGGCGGGTGTGTACTTGGTGCACGAATCAAACATGAAAAAGAGCTGCGGCAAGCTTCACAAGCAAGATAATATGAGAACCCAGCACATCTATAACTGCAAACAATAGTAATGAAATACTGACTGCAGCATTAACATTTAAAAATGCCACTCTCATTTTATCAGGGTTGTCGCTCTTTACGATGTGATGTTCATAAATGATAAGAGCACCAATAGCTAACAGCCCAACAAAAAACACAATTCCAAGTTCGAGCAGGCGATAGAATAACACGAGGCATAGGTACATGAGTACATGAAACAGACCTGAAAGTTTGAGTGCTGCATCTGTGCCAAAGCATGCTGGAATTGAGTGAAGAGCGAATTTTCTGTCAAATTCAACATCCGAGAGTGAGTATATCACATCAAATCCTGCAACCCAGAATATAACTGCAATAACGAGTACAAACATGCCAATATCGAAATTGGTAGGAGGAAAATGCAATACACCGGTTACTGCAAGCCATCCACCAAGCGGCGCGTATCCGAGATTTAGCCCCAAAACAAGGTGTGCAGTAGATGAAAATCTTTTAACATAAGGGTATACAAAAGAGGTGATAAGTATGATTGGTGAGAGCAGCAGACACAGTCCATTTAACATGTAGGCTGAAAGAAAAAAGACCAGGTAGGAGATAGCAATTATGCTGTACACCTCTCCTTTTGAGATCAATCCTGCAGGAAGTGGCCGCATAGTTGTACGCTTGTTTTTTTTGTCAATATCAGCGTCCACAAGGTTATTAAGTGACATTGCTCCGCTGCGTGCCCCAAAAAAAGCAGTCGTAACCAGGAACAACACACGTAGACCGGGAAGCTCACCTAATAATAATATGCTTGCAAGCACAACCCCAAGATATGCAAAAGGGATTGCAAACACCGTATGTTTTAATACAACAAAATCACAGTAAAGAGCAAGCTTTTTTAGTGGAGTCATTCTAGATCCAAGCACATGTTCAGTATTGCATCATTCAAGTATTCTTCGCAGGTTTGCAATATTTTGGCTCTCTCTGGTAATCGTTGAAAGTTCCCGAAATTTTATTTCAAAATATAAAAAGTCTCCGGTACTTTAGCCACTGCAATGTGATGGTACACAAAGACCCAAAACTATACGTGGCATACGAAGTTCTTACCCCAATAATCTCGATTATTGGGTAAACTATTTTACCGGGAGTTCTATGAATTAAGCAACAGTTAAAAATCATCGATCCATTTCTGAAAGCGCTCCATCACATTTTCTTCATCGATCTTTTTAATCCGGTAGTCTTCCATCAACACTTCGCCTCCAACCATGCTTGTTTTAACATCACTACCAGTTGCTGAATAAACAAGAGCCGAGAGAGGGTCATGCCCTAGGAGATGTGGTTTTTTCATATCTACAAGAATGATATCAGCAAGAAATCCTTTTTTGATCTGCCCTGCCAAAAGTCCAAGTGCCGCTGCACCATTTACTGTTGCCATCTTCAATATATCCTGTAAATGTGTGTCCTGTCCACGGTCTCGTATTAGAAGTGCTGCTGTTCTCATCGAAGCAAACATATCCATGGAACCACCGGGTGCTGCACCGTCTGTTCCAATACATACATTGACATGTTCCCTGAGCATTGCTGTAACCGGGGCAGTGCCAACACCAAGTTTCATATTACTGATCGGATTATGGGCTACGCTGACACCGTGCTGTGATAATATCCTAATATCTTCGTTATTTGCCCATACAGAGTGAGCAGCTAACAATCGTCCTGACAACAATCCAGTATCTTTGAGGCACCGTAGATGACAATTATCTTTTTTGAGAGTCTCTGCTTCTTTTCTTGTTTCCAGAAGGTGGGTGGTGACTAAAACATTGTCTTCTTCTGACATCCGGGACAGCAAACCGAGAGCTTCCATGCTGCATGTTGATGGTGAGTGCGGTGCATACATGGTAGTAATGCGTCCATCTGCCCAATTATTGTATTGTCTAACAAACGCGCGCCTGTGTGCCAATTTTTCATGCAGCGGCTCGCCAAATCCTTCGATTACGCCCCAACCAAGAACACCCCTAAGCCCGCTCTTTTTAATAGCTGATGCTGCATGATCCATATGAATATACACATCTGCGAAACCGGTAGTGCCTGTTTTAATCATTTCAACACACGCCAGAAGAGAGCCGAGATGTACGTCTGAAGGCGTTATTTTTGCCTCTCTGTTCCAGATGCATTCCTGCCACTGTTCAAACATTAGATTTTCACAGGCTCCCCGGAGCAGTGTCATTGGGGTGTGGGTATGGGCGTTGACAAGTCCAGGCATAACGATGCAGTTTTTTGCATCAATGGTTTGTTCAGCGGATTGGCACTCCCCAACCTGTGTGATGATTCCACTGCTTACTGCAACATCAGCACGCTTAAGCTTCATATCCGGAGCAAGCACATACCCGCCAGTTATTACAAATTCACTCATGGCACTCTTACATAGATTCCAAATCATAAAAACTGCATACTCCGTATGCAGAACCACACAACGAAGTTGTTGCGAAAACACCTCTCGAGTGCGTTTAGCAGGCTAACATGTAGACAACACAACGCTCTTGCTAACTTCGTTGTATGAAAACACCTCTCGAGTGCGTTTAGCAGGCTAACATGTAGACAACACAACGCTCTTGCTAACTTCGTTGTATGAAAACACCTCTCGAGTGCGTTTGGCAGGCTAACATGTAGACAACACAACGCTCTTGCTAACTTCGTTGTATGAAAACACCTCTCGAGTGCGTTTGGCAGGCTAACATGTAGACAACACAACGTTCTTGCTAACTTCGTTGTATGAAAACACCTCTCGAGTGCGTTTGGCAGGCTAACATGTAGACAACACAACGTTCTTGCTAACTTCGTTGTATGAAAACACCTCTCGAGTGCGAAGCAATCGAGTGCTGACAATTATCGAAAAACTTATTTAGCTGTGACTGAATCTATTGAGTTAATTCTTTTGGAATTCTTTTTTATAAAGAATCGTATTCTACAGATATTTTGAGTTGGTAATTTATGACTGTTGAGACTGATGAAATTGTTAAAAGTTGTGTTGAAGTGTTGGATAGAATATTAAACGATGACTCTGTCCCTCGAAACATAAGACGTGTTGCTGAAACTATTAAAAAAACTCTTTCTGATGAAAGTGAAAGTTTGTTTGTAAGGGCATCCATTGGCATCTCCAAACTTGATGAGGTAAGCAATGACCCAAATATGCCACTGCACACCAGACCATTGATATGGGGTCTTGCAAGTCAACTTGAAAGAATACCAGTGAATTGAACTGCTGGCATATTTCTGCACTCGCCTACTTCGTAGTCGAGAGTTGTCTCTGCACAACGAAGTTGTGCAGTTGTTAATCACAAGGTTTTTAATTGGTGTCTGTCTATTAGGCTGATATATTTTGATGGTGATTGTTTATGATTCATGTCGTTGGTAGCCAGTATAATCCAAAGGATATGGAATCACTGATCACATCTTTCTGGGATGAGATCGGTGCGTATTCTAAGGTGCGTGAATTGCGTCGTGGTGGTGAGAAGTTCTTTTTTGTTGATGGCCCCCCATATACTACTGGCAGGGTTCATCTCGGCACTGCGTGGAATAAAGTGATTAAGGATAGTATTCTGCGTTTTAAGTCTATGCATGGTTTTCATGTAAGGGATCGTGCTGGTTGGGATATGCACGGGCTGCCGATTGAGGTGAAGGTTGAGGGCGTCCTTGGTTTTAAGTCCAAGAAGGATATTGAGTCTTATGGAGTGGACAAGTTTGTTGCCAAGTGCAAGGAGTTCGCGTTGTCACATAAGGATGAGATGACTGTTCAGTTTGAGTCTCTTGGAGTGTGGCTCAACTGGAAAGATCCATATATGACGCTCAGGAATGAGTATATCGAGGCAGCGTGGTGGACGTTAAAGGAGGCACATAATAAGAACTTACTTGAACGCGGGCTTAGGGTTGTTAACTGGTGTCCACGCTGTGAGACTGCTATTGCTGATTCGGAGGTAGATTATAGTGATGAGACTGATCACTCGATTTATGTAAAGTTTCCACTTTCTAATGCTGATAACGAGTTTATTGTTATCTGGACAACTACTCCCTGGACGATTCCTGCTAATATTGCTGTGGCAGTCCATCCATCGTTTGAATATGTACGGGTGCGTGCTGTTAAGAATGGTGCAAGTGAAGTTTTGATTGTTGCAGAGGAGCTTGTTGAAAATGTACTTCGTGCTGGAAGGTATACTGATTATGAGATATTGAATGCAATTCCTGGCAATAACCTTGTGGGAACTGCTTATGAGCATCCGCTTAAGGATAAAATTCCAAAACAGGCTGTTTTTGCACACAACGTATATACTGCTGATTTTGTGACCGCCGAGAACACTGGCTGCGTGCATATTGCCCCAGGACATGGTATGGATGATTTTTTAATTGGAGTCGAGTATGGTTTACCTATATTCTGTCCTGTAGATTCCAGTGGAAGTTATACAGAGGATGCTGGCAAGTATGCAGGTTTGAATGTTAGGGATGCAGGTGATATTGTGCTTTCCGATCTTGAAGAACGTGGGCTTTTGCTTGCAAGTGGAAGGGTCACCCACCGATACGGTCACTGCTGGCGATGTGATACGCCTATTATTTACCGGGCTACAGAGCAGTGGTTCCTTCAGATTTCTAAGCTTAAAGAAGCGATGCTTGATGAAATTTCAAAGGTCGATTGGTATCCCGATTGGGCTGGCTCAGCAAGGTTTCATGATTGGGTTTCAGGTGCTCGCGATTGGTGCATATCCCGCCAGCGTTACTGGGGTGTGCCAATCCCTATATGGGTGTGTGATAGCTGCGGGAGTATTGAGGTTATTGGCACAATGGATGAATTAAAGGCGCGTGCAGGTCAGAGCGAGCTTGTAGAACTACACCGTCCTTATGTTGATGACATAGAGCTTCCATGTGAGTGTGGCGACAGGAAAAAACGTGTGGAGGATGTGTTTGATGTCTGGTTTGATTCAGCAGTTGCCTCGTGGGCTACACTTGGGTTCCCAGGGAAGAGCGAAGAGTTCGATGCATGGTGGCCTGCTAATTTTATCACCGAGGGGTACGATCAAACACGCGGATGGTTTTACTCACAACTTGGTGCAAGCATGGTTGCCTTTGGCCGTGTCCCCTACAAAAGTGTGCTGGTGCATGGTTTTGCCCTCGATGACACAGGAAGGAAGATGTCAAAGAGAATCGGAAACGTGATAGACCCTAAAGAAGTAATGGAACGCTTTGGAGCTGAAACGCTGCGATATTACGTGCTCTCTTCAAGTGCACCATGGGATGATTTGAAATTTGGATGGGACGAGGTTGCAAATACTCATCGCATGTTTAATATTCTTTGGAATGTTTATCGGTTCCCTCTTCCCTATATGGTGCTTGATGGTTTTGACCCCAAAAAGACAACCTATAATTCTATAAAACATGCTCTTCGAGTGGAAGACAAATGGATTCTTTCAGGGGTAAAGAGCCTTGCGGAGAGAGTTGAATTAGAAATGGAAGAATATGAACTTCATAATGCTACCCGCGCAATCAGTGAATTCATACTCGATGACCTCTCCCGCTGGTACATCCAGCTCACTCGCCCGCGTGTGTGGAATGAAGCAAATGACCCGGATAAACTGGCAGCCTACTGGGTACTGCATACGGTATTATCTGATCTCGCAATAATAATCGCACCTTTTGCACCATTTATTGCAGAAACAATATACCAGAACCTTGTTCGCGGGACAGATAATAACGCGCCAGAATCGGTACATATGTGCGACTGGCAAAAAGATTTCTCCATGCAGAATCCTGAACTCGAAGAACAGATGGAAATTGTGCGTGACATCGTTGAAGCAGCCTCAAACGCACGGCAAAAAGCCAAGAGAAAACTGCGATGGCCAATAAGACGCATAATAATAAAACCAAATACTAAAAAGACCATAAAAGCAGTAAAAACGCTTAGAAAAGTAATATTAGAGCAGTGCAACTCAAAAGACATCCTGATTCTTGATGTTGATGAAGAGTGGAACGAACTTGGGGTAAAAGTCATACCAAAACCAGCAATTATTGGGCCGGCATTTAAACAGAACGCTGGGAAAGTAAGAGAAGCACTAAAAGAAGCAAACAGCATTGCAGTAAAACACAGCATCGATACGCTGGGCAGATTTGAGATACCAGAACTGAATATTACCGTGCTTCCGGAGATGGTGGAGTTCAAAGAAGTGCTGCCAAAGGATATTACAATAGCAGGATTTTCAAAAGCACTTGTCTATGTTGACAGTGCCCTGACACGTAATATAGAAGCGGAAGGATATTCGCGTGAAATCATACGTCGTCTTCAGGACATGCGGAAAGAACTCAACCTGCGTGTAGAAGATAAAATAAGCGCTGTAGTAAACATCAATGATGAACGCATTACAGACCTTGTGCTCGAATGGGAAGAAGCAATAGTCCATGAAATTCGCTCCAAAGTACTTGTAATTGGGATGGATATTAAAGTAAAAGGTGCACTTGTAAAAGAATGGAATGTTGAAGGAATAATGATGACCATGGGGATATCAAAATAACTTCAACCAGGAAAAACGATATTACATATCCGGTGTTGACACTGTTCTGAAACTATTGTTGACTAAAATTTTTTTAATATATAGGAAAGTATAAATGTATTTCCTTCTCTAGCTATTGAAATTCGATACTATTTTGCTGCACTTGATTACTGCGTAATCAAGAGTTACTGGTTATTTTCTGCTAAAGCGAAGTTATGCAGTGCTTCCGCAACCGAGAATTAAAGGTTACCTGTTATTTTCTGCTAAAGCGAAGTTATGCAGTGCTTCCGCAACCGAGAATTAAAGGTTACCTGTTATTTTCTGCTAAAGCGAAGTTATGCAGTGCTTCCGCAACCGAGAATTAAAAGGTTACCTGTTATTTTCTGCAGAACGAAGTTGTGCAGTTTTTAATGATTTTTTTTCGCGTGGTTAGGAATTATAATCGAACCATCAAATTAGAAATGCAGGAGTTAATTCTAATTTGACAGCCCCATCGCATAGGTGTGATCGTTAAGATACATTAATATAGTTGTTCTAACATGACCTTTTTAATGTCCTTTTATCCATATCCAAAATCGATCCTGTTTGAAGTTACGTATCGCTGTAATCTGCGATGTATCCACTGTTATGAACCAAAGTACAATGGTGAAGAAATGTCAACTGATGAAGTTCTGTGTTTGATTGACCAGGCAGCAGAACTTGGAGTCCCACATATATCTTTTGGTGGTGGTGAGCCGCTTGTAAGAAAAGACATTTTCACGCTTCTAAAGTATGCTTCTGATAGTAACATTGCTGTTGAACTGTTATCTAATGGAACATTGATTGATGAAGACACTGCAAAGCGACTTGTTGCGTGTGGTGTTCGAGCCGTGTCTGTAAGTCTCGACTCAGCCACTCCGGAAGTGCATAATGCGATTCGCAGAAAGGATTGCTTTGAAACTGTAATCCATGCGATTGAATGTTTAATTGATGCAGGTCTAAGGGTAGAGATTAACACCACGTTTACAAAATTGAACCTCAGAGATTTTGAAGGTGTTGTCCGCTTATCAAAGAAACTCGGTGCATCAATGGTTCGGGCTGTTAGACTTGTATCTCTCGGAAGAGCAGAAGAAAATGATGTATTGATAAGTCCGACAAGCGAGGACTACCACTGGTTTTCAGACATGCTCTATGAAGTATCAAAAAAGTACAGTGATAAAAATTTCGCTGTTACCGGCGATGATGCCTTTGCCCCGTTTTTATATATAAAAAATAAAAAACAGCGAATGACGTGGCTTCCTGGAAACTATATGGGGTGCATTGGTGGAAGAGTCATCGTATCCATCGACCCTCATGGAAATGTGTACCCGTGTTGCTACCTCAAGTATCCTGAATTCTGTGGCGGGAACGTAACAGAAGAATCACTTAAAGATATCTGGGAAAGAGAAGATTCGTTTAAAGAGCTTAGAAATCTTACACTGCCAACTGGTAAGTGCAGAGGTTGTGAGTATCTTGAATTCTGTCGTGGTGGCTGTCGTGGTGCAGCATATATTAAAACAAAGAGTCTAACTGCACCTGATCCATATTGCTGGATACAATAAACTGCACCTGATCTATATTGCTGGGTACAATAAAAGAGCTGTTAATATGTTTAACTCAGCAAAAAATACCGTTCGAACCTGGATGCAGCCACTAAGTAAGGTCTTCTCACACACTAACCCAAATCTAATAACCATTGCAGGACTCTTGCTTGCACTTGTTGCGGGGATCTCTTTTGCTTCAAAGCATATCTTTTTGGGCGGTTTTTTAATCATCCTTTCAGGATTTTTTGATGTACTTGATGGGACGATTGCACGCGGAACCAACAGAATCACACCTTACGGCGGATTTCTTGATTCAGTGAGCGATCGATACGCTGATGCAGCTATCCTGATTGGAATCATGTATGGTTGTACGATAAGAATGCCTTATCCTAGTGTCCCGTGGTTCTGGGGTGCGGTTGCGCTTGTGGGTTCATTTATGGTTAGTTACACGCGGGCAAGAGCAGAGGCAGCAGGCTCTAATGCAGCAGTTGGAATAGCAGAACGTGCTGAGCGATTAATAATTATTGCAGCGGGCGCGTTTACAGGGTACCTAAACATTGCGGTATTTGTTGTTGCAATAATCACTCATATTACAATCATCCAGAGACTCGTGTTTGTGAAGAAACAGTTATAACTTTAGGATTTAATTATTGATGCTGTTTACAATAATGTTTTTGTAGTTGCACATTCATTGATTGCAGTGGTGATTGTTATACAGGCATATTCTTTAAAGCGTGGTTTTTCTGTTGATATTGAACGTGTGAAGAATGTTTTTGCCGAATATTTTGATGGTGTTAAACTAGAAAATATTGACGGGCGATTCCTTGCAGGTTTCGGAGCAATGGAGTCAATTGGCTTCTGGCTTGAAGGTAAAAAACTATTTGTGGAAACTGTATCTAACACCAATGCAACTGATGAAGAGATAATAGATACTAACAGACGTTTCAGGAAGTTTTTAGAGAATGCCACCGGTTATACTGCCAAACAACGTAGGACTGTGGCTAAAAAGGGCGTTTCAAAGTAAATATGGGTTTTTGTTATGATACCTGATGTGCCAATATCTCTTCCTTTACTTCTCAGGATTTGTGCCGTCACTGATGGTTCTATCACTTATCTGTTAGAAGCAATCTTTGGAGGAAAAGCAGAAGTGTCAACCCTGTGCCAGCAGATAGTTGAAGCTGATGAAAAGATGTGCAGCCTCCTAAATATCAGCTCTAAAGAACCAGTCAATATTCGCAAAGTAACACTAAGGGTTAACGGCGTGATGCATGTGTTTGCAAAGTCGCTTTCACCAGTCAACCGAATGCCATCCGGGATGAGAGAACAACTTATGCAGGCGGATATTCCAGTTGGCAAGATCCTGCGTTCAAACAAACTTGAGACCCGCAGGGACATCCTGCATATTGAACGTTTGCATTCCTCTGACTACTTCACCGGTGAAGTGTTATCAAGAGATTATGTGATCATACATGATAGTAGAGTGTTGATGTGGATAAATGAAGTGTTTCCAATTGACTATAGATGGAGGGCATAAAAAATATACTTGTCAGGATACTGTGTGGATAGCCTTCTCTGCAGCCGAGTGTGCCGCCGCAATTTGACTTTGGAAGACAACGAAAAAAAATCATATAATTACGCAAAAAGTCTATTAATGAATTTTTCGAGATAATCAGGAATTTTAATGAATCCAATTATATAAAGTGAATGAAAAAGGATACTTCCCATATATCCATTGACGTTTCGACTCCACCATTTACTTTATTTTTTCATCAGATGTCCCCTCCGGTGCATGTACCACTACGCTTCGATCTCTTTCAACGGTAATGGTCAACTTGCGCCACTCGACCGATCTTTGAATTGTATAGGCCAGATCCATCGCAACTACTCTGCATAGAGAATGATGTCATTATTTTTCTCGGCGAGTTTCATGATTCGACTGGTGATATGAGCACGTTTTTTCACAAGACTGGGGAGATTCGCAAACTCCGATAAAAGCAGTGTCTTTTGAAGCTCTTCTCTCAACTTGTTACGTGCTGGAGTGCTCTCCCAGAATCCAGTAAGCCCCAATTCCCGCTCCACTGCTAAAAAGGCCTTTTGCGTCGGGTCAACCGGAGAGCTGATTTTATGTAGATTATTTTTTTCGCATAATAAATCCCAAAACATGGCATCACACCCAGACACCGATTAACTTATTAAAATTCACCAACACAAATTAAAACAGTCGCAGTCTACCGAGTTTTTTTATAGGGTATTGTTTATCAATAGCTTCTGGTTGTTGTGATGGATTTTTATTGTGAAGAAGCCGATTTAGTTTTAAAACATCTGGATACATCAGAAAGCGGTCTTGAGGTTGATGAAGTTTCTCGCCGCTTTGAAAAAGATGGTCCGAATGAGATCAGTGGTAAGAAAGCAACGCCCGCGTGGGAGATACTTCTTAACCAGTTCAAGAATTTTTTGATTATCATTCTTCTTGCTGCTGCAATCGTCTCAGCGGTTGTCGGTTCGCCAACAGATGCTTTTGTTATTGTTTTGATTGTTGTGCTTGCTGCAATTCTTGGGTTTGTGCAGGAATACCGTGCGGGAAAAGATATTGAAGCTTTAAAACGCATGACGGCACCAACAGCCGCAGTTATTCGTGGTGGTGTTGAGAGAGAAGTTCCTGCAAGAGATCTTGTGGCTGGTGACATCGTGGTCTTTCGAAGCGGAGACCGGATTGCAGCAGATTGCAGGTTGATTGAGGCTGTGAACCTCCGGGTGGATGAGTCAGCGCTAACTGGCGAATCGGTAACTGCTGGAAAGAATACTGCTGTACTCGAGGAGAAAACTTCGCTTGGCGACAGGCGAAACATGGTTTTTATGGGCACCACGATAACAGAGGGGCGTGGCACTGGTGCGGTAACTGCAACAGGAATGGACAGTGAATTTGGAAAGATTGGTGGAATGTTAAGTGAGATAGAATCAGTACGAACACCGCTTCAGAAAAATCTCGACCGTCTTGGGCGATGGATCGGAACTCTCACACTTCTGGTTGTAGGTCTAGTGTCTCTTCTTGGCGTAATCCGCGGCTATGATGCTGTTGAAATGTTTGTGTGGGGGGTTGCTCTTGCAGTTGCTGCTGTTCCTGAAGCACTGCCTGCTGTTGTAACGGTGGGGCTTGCGCTTGGAGTTCGCCGCATGGTAAAACGACACGCACTTGTGCGGCAGCTTCCTGCTGTTGAAACTCTTGGTGCGACAACCGTTATCTGCACTGATAAAACAGGCACCTTGACACAGAATAAGATGACAGTGCGAAAAGTGTATACTGCTGGCAGGATATTTACCATAACCGGGGTTGGATACACTCCGGAGGGAAGTTTTCAGCACAATAACACAACAGTAGACCCTGCGCAGCATAAAACCCTGAAGCGCGTGTTAAAGATAGGTGCACTCTGTAATGATTCAACTGTTAGTAAAACAGAGAACGGATGGCAAATAACCGGAGACCCGACAGAGGGTGCACTCGTGGTTGCGGCTGCAAAAGCCGGACTTACGAAAAGCGAACTAAATTCCTCTAACGAGCGCGTGGACGAGATACCGTTCTCGTCAGAGCGAAAACAGATGACCACAATTCACAGTACAACAGATGGTCACTATGCATACTCAAAGGGTGCACCAGAGATAGTACTTGACAAATGCACACGTTATTCTACAGAGACTGATGAAAAGAAACTGGATAAAGAGACAATAGAGGAAATTCTGCGTGAGGGTTACGGCATGGCAGAACAGGGACAACGTGTAATTGCTACTGCCTACAAAAAACTCCCGGGCAAAGAAGCGGATGCCGACAAACTGGAATCCGAACTGGTGTTTGCAGGACTTATTGGCATGATTGACCCGCCGAGAGAAGAAGCAAAAATGGCAATTGAGACTTGCAAAAACGCTGGCATAAATACTGTGATGATAACAGGAGATCATCTGTTAACAGCAAAGGCAATAGCAGCAGAACTTGGGCTCTTGAATGAAAAAAGCATGGTTCTTTCAGGCGAAGAACTCGATGAAATGAACGATTATGACTTTGAAAAAATAGTTGAAAAAATCCAGGTGTATGCACGCACAGATCCCTCGCACAAACTGCGTATCATAAGTGCACTCCAGAAAATGGGACATGTCGTGGCAATGACTGGTGACGGCATCAATGATGCACCAGCATTAAAGAAAGCGGACATTGGAGTTGCGATGGGAATAACAGGAACCGATGTGAGCAAGGAAGCATCAGACATGATACTCACCGATGACAACTTTGCATCAATCGTTTCAAGTGTCGAGGAAGGACGAAACATCTTCAAAAACATACGAAACTTCATCACTTATGGGCTTGCTATCCATATAGCTGAAGTGTTGGTTGTACTCGCAACCATGCTTGCAGGACTGCCGCTCCCGCTTATCGCGATACAAATACTCTGGATAAACCTGGTAACTGATGGACTACCGCCGCTTACACTATCACTTGAACCACCTGAAAAACGGATTATGAGCCAGCATCCGCGAAGCAGGGACGAGGGAATCATCACAACACGCGTATTGTTCTACAGCAGCTTAATTGGCATAATAATGACAATCCAGGCAGTAGCAATATTCCTGTGGCACATCGATGATCTGGTTAGAGCACAGAGCATGGTCTTTACAATAATAGTAATAGCCTCAATGTTTAACGCACTCAACTGGCGATCAGAACGACAATCGTTCTTCACTCTCAATCCACTAACAAATAAACCATTACTGTACGCCATAGCAACAACAATCTTACTGCAATTGGTAGTACTCTACACACCACTTGCAAGCATCTTCCACACAACACCACTTAACATGGGCAACTGGATTACGATAATACTTCTCTCGGCAACAACACTCCTAATAACGGAAGTAACAAAACAAATAGAAAACATGAGGAACAAGCAAAAAATAGATTCAAGCTGACACTTTTAAGTATATTGATTGCCATAGAATTGGTGCATGTTTTGTCTTGTGGATTTGTTGGTGGCGAGGTTACTGGCATGAAGTATATTGTAGTTACCGGCGGTGTGATGAGTGGACTTGGAAAAGGCATCACTGCTGCTTCTGTTGGTCGGATTTTGAAGAACAAAGGCTATGAGATCACTGCTATCAAAATTGACCCGTATATCAATATTGATGCCGGAACCATGAGTCCGTATCAGCACGGCGAGGTCTTTGTGTTAAAAGATGGTGGCGAGGTTGATCTCGATCTTGGGAATTATGAACGGTTTCTTGATGTGGAACTTACACGAGATCACAATATCACCACTGGAAAGGTGTACCAGAGTGTGATTGACAGGGAGCGTCGTGGCGATTACCTTGGCAAGACGGTACAGATCATCCCACATATCACAAACGAGATAAAAGAACGAATACAAACCGTGGCAGTGGCGAGTGGTGCTGATGTCTGTGTCATCGAGGTTGGCGGCACGGTTGGTGATATCGAGAGCATGCCTTTCCTGGAAGCTGTGCGTCAGATGCATGCTGAGGAGGGACGCGGACAGATGGCATTTTTGCATGTCACACTGGTGCCGCTGGATAGCCAGGGAGACCAGAAGACAAAACCTACGCAGCATTCTGTACGGGAGCTTCGTGAACTTGGTTTGCATCCTGACATGATTATTGCACGTTCACCGGTGCCTCTTAAGGAGGATGCAAAGAGTAAGATAGCTATGTTCTGCGATGTGCCTACCGAGGCTGTTATCAGTGCTCATGATGCTTCTGACATCTACATGGTGCCATCACAGGTAGAGCGGGGAGGATTATCCGATTATCTCATGCGCAAGTTGAATCTCTCGGTTTTTGCGATTCGCACTGAGTGGAGCGAGATGGTTGAGCAACTGCTGCGAAGCCGCATAAGTGAGAAAGTGAATCTTGCGATTGTTGGCAAGTATACACACCTCCAGGATACTTATATAAGTATTAGAGAAGCACTTAAACACGCCTCAATCGAGTGTGGCTATAGAGTGGAGACTGCATGGATCGAGTCTGAGAAATTGGAGCAGCAACCAGAATTAATAGAAGAGCTTGGACGCTATGATGGCATACTTGTACCTGGTGGTTTTGGCTCTCGTGGAACAAACGGGAAGATTGCTGCAATACGATATGCGCGAGAACACAAGATACCATATCTTGGTTTGTGTTTTGGGATGCAGTTAGCAGTAATCGAATTTGCACGGACTGTTCTTGGGATCAGCGATGCAGACAGTTCAGAATTCTCAAACACAAAACACCCGGTAATAGACCTCCTGCCAGAACAGCAGGACGTGGAAAACATGGGTGCAACCATGCGACTTGGAAACTACGAAGCCGAAATAACAGAAGGAAGCCTTGCACACAGCACATACAACACAACCCGAATCATCGAACGTCACCGCCACCGCTATGAGGTAAACCCAAAATACATAGAAGAAATCGAAGCAAACGGCATGATGTTTACAGGACGAAACAAGAATCGGATGGAAATACTTGAGATACCAGCACATCCATTCTTTGTTGCATCACAATTCCACCCGGAATTTAAATCAAGACCAGAGAAACCAGCGCCACTTTTCAAAAGCCTTGCAGAAGCGATGATCCAATACAAAAACAGAAACAAAAAGAAGATTTGAAACAATGGTTAACACTGAAATTTTTATCAAAAACGCAGTTGAGCGAATCAAACGAGAGGCTTCTGGCAAAACGCTGGTAGCTTTATCAGGTGGGGTAGACAGCTCAATCTGTGTAGTTCTCGCGCACAAAGCAATAGGCAAACTCCTTGTACCAGTATACATCGACACAGGACTCATGCGAGAAGGAGAAACAGAGAGAATAAAAGAAACATTCAAACACGTGAATTTGCAAGTCATAAATGGTAAAGACCGTTTCCTACAAGCCTTAAAAGGCACTACAGATCCGGAAGAGAAAAGAAAAATCGTTGGCGAAATATTCATACGAATCTTTGAAGAAGAAGCACGTAAAAGAGATATTCGCTACCTCATACAGGGAACTATTTATCCTGACCGAATCGAATCAGAAGGGGGCATCAAAAGCCACCACAACGTTGGCGGACTGCCCACAAACATAGACTTCGACAAAATAATAGAGCCAATCGACGAACTCTATAAAGACGAGGTAAGAGATGTCGCACGAGCACTCAAACTACCACCGGAAATAAGCGAACGCATGCCTTTTCCAGGGCCCGGACTCGCTGTGCGAATCATAGGCGAAGTAACAGAAGAAAAACTTGAAGTGGTGCGAAAAGCAAACGCCATTGTGGAAGAAGAACTGTTAGAAAAGTACGAACCCTGGCAGACCTTCGCAGCACTGCTTGAAAAAGGCACAGGAGTAAAGGGTGACACCAGGGTGCACGGATGGATCATAGCAGTAAGAGCCGTAACATCAAGAGATGCAATGACTGCAAACGCGATGCAACTACCATGGAGCACACTCCAAAAAATCGAGGCACGCATCACACAAGAAATACCAACCGTAACCCGCGTACTCTATGACCTTACACCAAAGCCACCAGCAACAATAGAATTTGAATAAAAAGCTGTAATTGCCTCGACCGCGCCACCCCACACATATCAGTAGCTATTTTTACATTCCCTTTTCTTCTGTTATTATGGGTATTAGTGTAAGAGTTAGCATTGTCAAGGTGTGTGCAGGAAGGCAAGGTTGACAATGCAGGGTCGATTAAAACCTCTCTGTGCCCCCTGTGGTTGAATTGTTCTGACTCTATCAAGTTTACATTTGTTGAGGAACTACTTACGATATAGTCCAACCACACCATCTTTTAGCACATAAAATCCCCACCTTTTAAGAAGTTGTGAAGCACTGCCGGTTCCATGTATCAACAGTTCAATCAAATCAGAGGGTTCATCCATATCACAACTGAGATAAAACGAGTCATATACATGCACAGTTAAATTATGTTTCCTTGCTATTCTGGTGTGATCAAGGAAACTTGTTCCATAATAATCCACATGGAACGAGGCAGGGTTTTTGATATACAACACATTTGTGCCTCCACCACTTCCTGGTGCAATAACAATATCTTCATCTCGATTGTTAATGTGTGTGATATGTTCTGCTGTTAACAATGGCACATCAGACATTACGATAAGTATGCTTGGAGGAGGCTTATGATAAGATGCCATTCCAGAGAGATATTCGTTTAATACATCATTCAAGCTGGTATCAGAATAGATAACGTTTGCTTTAATGTCAAGCTGCTTCACCCCTGTTGAAAGGACGTCAACTTCCACGTTACACCTGTTAAGTGTAGCGACAACGTCAGTTAACATGGTATATGCAAGCTGCTCTCGCTCTCGTAAGCTCAATACTGATGAAAGCCGTGTTTTGCAGTTTTGTTTTTTAAATGGTATAACTGCTCTCATGTTTGCTCCTTTTGCACTTTTTCACACACCACTGCAGTATTGTTACATCTAAATAAATGTACTGTTTTATCTCCTGACAGTCCTTCTTCAAACATGTTTCGCATGTTCCAGTATTTTAAAGGTTCAATCTGGAATCGAAGGACCACTTTTTTAGCATTGCCTTTAACCAGTGCCCTTTTTATTTTATCAGGTTTAAAATCTGTTGCGCAGATAACATGATAACAGTCTTTTAAAAACGAAAACGGTAAATGCAGGAGGCTATCTGATGTGATTAGTGTACGTGTTTGATCAGAGTAATAGACTGCTGCGTCTGCAGGCAGGTGCTCGTTAAGTTCTCCAAGCAGTCCTGCATGCACTACTGATGGCTGCGGCTCAAAAATAAAATCTCGAGGAGTTGAGGTTTTGGCGATTGGTTGTACAGGTTTTGATTCAAGTCTTGCACCTTCTGGCAGTACAACTGCTGAACGACCACACTTTTTAAGACTTCCAAGATACACAGTAAATCGATTAAGCTGGCCATTTAAGGACAAGTACTCGCGCTCGCAGTCAAAGAATATTTTTTCAGGATTGATTTTTGGTGGCAGGTGAAATGCCATTCTGTCTGTGATGTGTTGATATTTCCTGATTATTTCGAGGATTGGCGGGCGAGACCTTTCAAGTCTGCGCTCTTTTTCTTGCAGTAGGCGAGCCGGGTCAGAGAAAACAATATCGACACCAGAAAGCCGTTTGATAACATTATCGGACAGTGCATCAGCAAGTATAAATTCAATATTTGATACACCATATAAACGAGCATTTTCCCTGGCATAGTCGAGCCGCTCGCTATCAAGCTCAACAGCATATACTTTTGTGCACTGCTTTGCAAAGAAGATTGCCTGTATGCCGATACCACAACCAAGATCTGCAATTGTATGCGTTCTCAATCGGCTGGCTATGTACCCTGCAACGATTTCGGGCGTTGCGAGCCGCATGCCGTATTGATTTGAGTGAACTTGCTTTGTAAATTTAACAGTGTGTTTATCGCGAGTCATAGTACAGTAGAACTTTCAAAAATGGTGATCGTGAACCTAAGACCGAAAGGAAATCCGGAAAAAGTCAATGTGCATGATTTTCCGATATCTAGTCCTGGCGAAGTGAATCATTGTGGCGATTAAGAATACTTCCCGGGGCATCTGCAAAGGCTATAAGGGCTTCTGCTTCTATAAAATGAAGATTTGCCGTTATACACAAGATGTGTAGAGGCTCTCCAAAATCTGTGTGTTTCAGGTTTTCAAGATAGTCTGCTTTAACTACTGGTGCGAAAGATCCTGCTCTTGCGATTCCCACACCAATACAGTTCGAGATTGCTTCACCGCCCATTTCTTCTTCTACCTGCAGCAGCAGTTCAATTCCCTCTTTTATGCTCATGCATCCAATATTTTTATCTATGTCAAGAAATATTAGTGTGTGCAGGTTGTTTTTCTGGTTAATTTCGATCGTATCGTAAGGTGTATGAGATCTGATGATTTTTTCTTTTCGAGTATAAGGATGTGGTATTGTTGCTGATTTTCCAAATCGGTAGTTTTGAAGACCAGAGAGCCCGCAGACTGCTGAAATTATGGATGCCCCATGAATAATCCGTGTACCAATTCCAAGTTTTTTTGCTCTTAACCGGAGATCGATGTGGGTAGTTGAAACCATTGCATCGCCGCCTGTTAGAAACACGATGCTCTGATCGATTGCATCTTTTAGCCACCAGTTGTCTGTTTCAACGTCTTCTCGCTCCAAAAGGTGAACTTTTTTGCAATAGAGCTTCTCAAGCTGCTTAATGTTTGTACCAGTAAGGAGTGAAGTGTAGCATTCAAGGTACACCTTATCAGCACTTCGTATTGCTTCAAGTCCCTCCAAGCTTACGTCTTTTTCATCGTACAGTCCAAGTCCTATAAATGTCAGCATGTCATTCCCTTTTGTATTTTTTGCATTGTTCTATGAATCCGTCAAATGGTGTGTTTAAAGGATGTGTGTGGGTGTAACTTGTAAGTGTGCGCTCATAGATCAGCCCGTCAAACCCATTACTCACACCTTTTCCACGCTTCATTTCATAAGCAAATCGCTGGTCATGTTCACAGCTTGTTGTAGAGTAATGAAACTCATGTCCAAGCAATGTTGCACCTTTTTTTGTTAGAATATTATCGTTTATGGTGTGTGCGTTTGTATATCCAAGAGCCTGCAAGCGCCCTGTCATTCTGCTCCTGACATCGAATACACCACACATTGAATAAGTGTTGTGATTAACTTCCAGTGTTTTGCCAAGGTATAACAGTGCACCACATTCGCCATAGATCGGCATCCCATCACAAGCAGCTTTTTTTATCTGCTCTCGCACGCCAGATCCTGCAAGCGCTTCTGCATACAGTTCTGGGTACCCGCCCCCAAGGTATAGTCCATCCACATCCGGAAGCTCTTCTTTCATTGGACTAAAGAATTCAAGCTGTGCATACCTTCGCAGGTGATCAAAAGTATCCTGGTAATAAAAGCAGAAACTCTCATCAAAAGCGATACCGATAGTAACATCATGAACCTGTGAAGCTGCATCTCCTTTTTCTACTGCTACCTCCCGCGTGTCTGCTGTTTTTGCAATTTCCAGAAGCTGTTTCAGATCTACATGCTCTCTTATAATTCCTGCAAGCTGCGTAGCTTCCGAAGAAGCTGTTGTTTCGTATGCCATGTGCAAACCAAGATGTCGTGAAGGTGTGTGGATTTGAGGATTCTTTGGAACTGCTCCAATAACCGGGATTTTGATGCGTGCTTTTCGCAGTGCTTCCACGATTATGTTTGTGTGTCGGGGGCTTCCGACTCTATTGAGGATTATTCCACTGAGAGAAAGCTGTGGATCAAAGCTTGCATACCCCTTTATCACAGCAGCAGCACTCTGTCCCAGCCCTTTTGCATCAACCACAAGTATTACTGGCAGGTGCAGTGTTTTGGCAACATGTGCTGTGCTTGCAAGTTCTCCTTCAAGACCATCGAATAATCCCATGACACCTTCCACAACAGCAATATCAGCGTCTGATGCAGCACGATTAAATGAAACGATTACACCCTGTTTTCCCATCATATACGTGTCAAGATTACGTGAAGCCCGGTTCGTTATAGCTGTGTGATGTGTTGGATCAATAAAATCCGGTCCAACTTTAAACGCCTGTACAGTGTAGTCCTGCGATAATGCTGCCATGATGCCTGTGGCTATCGTTGTCTTACCACTACCACTACTGGTGCCTGCAATAATTATTCCTGGAATCATAACTTGACCTCTGGTGTATGGATAATATGGAAAAACACAATCATCACGAACAGATAAGATAGATATCTACAAAAAGATAAAAAAGTATCGCAAACATGCACAAAACACACAGGTTTGAAGAAATGTTACAAAAGAGGTGGGTGAGTGAGCGGATATTGGGAGTGGGGGTTAGAATATTAAAAAAAGTTTTCCCGCTCACTCAA